>JANTGI010000041.1 GCA_024762995.1 Saprospiraceae bacterium
GATTATACTGCGTTGCTCATCGCTCTGGTAGCCCTGCTACCATCGCTCTTCCCGCCTTGTCTAATCTCAAAATAATCTCGCCTAATTATGGACATTTCTTCTGATTGTGTCCCTTACCGATAGGCAAGGATAGGGATGTTTTGATTAATAAGGTATTTTTTTTCTATCAATTGCAGTTTTTTATAGAAGTTTGTTTTTGGACGAAATCGGAGTTTGTCCCCCCTATTTTAAATGATAGAACACCGACCCGCCTGCTGTACAACTGACAGGTTTAACGGGTCTGCACGGATTTTTCAACCTGCTTCTCAAATGGAAATTTATTCTGATTGTGTCCTAAAATTCGAAAAATGACTCTAAGCGAAGTGGAAATCCATGAGAAATCTGTCAAAATTTACGTCAGTAAATTATCCGTGAGAAATCCGTTTGACCCGTTTCATCCGTGTTCTATTTCGCATTTCTTTTTTTTGATAATGGGGACAAAACCCGACTGCGCCCTTGTTTTTGGAGCTGAAATAGGCATTTTCCTGCAAAAAATCGGTGGTTACCGGAGTAGTTACCAAAAAATTTAATACGATGTCCCAAGATTTTAGCCGATATTTTGGACACAATTCAAAAAAGTGCGTATAATGCCCCAAAAGAGTAAATATGCGAATACTAATTATCGGTGGCGGCAATATGGGGGCCACTTTTGCCAAAAGTTTTATCCGTTCTCACTCGGCCGATTCCAAGAAGGTGATGATTTTGGAAATCCTTTCGGAAAAAATAGAAGCGTTAAAGAAGGCGAAGATTGGCCAGGTATTTTCAGAGCCTAAAGAATGTGTGCCTTTGGCTGATATTATTATTTTGGCTGTAAAGCCGCAGTCGGCCGGAGCGTTGTTTGCACAAATGAAGGATTTTGTGGACAAACAACAAGTCATCGTATCCATTATGGCCGGTGTGCAGATTTCCACTATTCGTGAAGGACTGGGGGCGACCAAGATTATTCGGGCGATGCCCAATTTGCCGGCGCAAATAGGGCAGGGGATGACGGTATATACTTCTACCGATGATGTGACCAGAATAGAACTGGTCATGGTACAAAACTTATTGAATACCACCGGGAAGGCCATATTTGTCAGTAAAGAAGCAAAAATTGATGCCGGGACGGCTATTTCCGGTAGCGGGCCGGCCTATGTTTTTTATTTTATTAATGCCCTAAAGGAGGCTGCCCAAAAAATGGGTTTCTCCGAATCTGCATCTCAATTGTTGGTTACGCAGACCTTTAAAGGAACAGTATCCCTTTTTGAGCAATCCGAGCGGGATTGTAAAGAATGGATTGATATGGTGGCTTCCAAAGGGGGCACCACAGAAGCCGCGTTGAAATCTTTTGGCTCCAATCATGTCCATGAATTGATTATGCAAGGGGCTGAAGCCGCATTGGCCAGAGCCATCGAATTAGGGAAAATGCCTTAGGTTCGAGCAGATAAATCTTTTTTAATAGCGAACAAATTTTTGAACAAAATACTCGCTTCCTTGCTGAATCATCAGCACATATACGCCGGCAGGAAGAAACCGGACGTTTATGGAGCCTTCTTGCAATGTAGCTTTGTCCGAAGATAATTTTTCCGTAAGGATTTTTTGCCCGAGCATATTGTAGATGTGTAGTTCAAACTCCCCAAATTTTGGCACATCGTATTTGTAGTTTATAAGGTCATTTGTGAGAGTTGGTGTGATATTTAGCGAAAGCGGCTCCAAACGATTGCCCGCGCAAAAGTAATCCAAATCACTCAAAATGCCATCAAAGTTTAAACTTCCATTGCTGACGGTTAAGTTTTTTAGGGTGGCTAAAGGGACGGTGTTGTCTAGAATCCATTTTTTGACTTTTAAGGCGGCTTCGGCCGGGTGGGCTTGGATGAATTGACCCCATCTTTCACACGGATAACTATATATCAATGCAACCGCTCCGGCCACATGTGGAGTGGCGGCACTCGTCCCCCCGAATGAAGCGAAAGAATTCGTTCCATTAGTGGTGATGATGTCTGCGCCCGGGGCACCCAAATCAATATTGACCTTACCAAAACCACCTTGCCGAATGCCATTAGAACTGATACTGGTAACGGCGATTAAGTAATCTTGGGGGCATGTGGTGGGCATATCGCCTTGGGTATCGACATTTGCGCTCGGAGAATTATTGGTCGCTCCGACCGTCAAGATGCCTACATCGCCCAAAGCATCCATATACTCGCACCATTGCTGGAAATTGGGGTTGTCCGAAGGGGATACATTGTCTTGTCCGAAAGATTCGTTGACGACCGTGATAAAAGCGCCTTTTTGTCCGTTGGTTTCATTGTAGAGTTGGCGTTGGTCAATCAAGTATTCAAAGGTTTTGAAATAAGTGCTATATGCACTTTTGGTAAAGGATACCGGCATGATTTTGATATTCCAATTGACACCGGAAATGCCCAGTGCATTATTCCCTTTAGCCCCTAATACACCGGATACTTTGGTGCCGTGTGGATCGTAAATGTGGTTGTCTGATAATGTCGTGGCATTCCAGCCCAAATAATCATCTACATATCCGTTGTTGTCATTATCTAAACCATCGTTGGGTATCTCTTGGTAGTTGTGCCAAAAATTGGGAACTAAATCCGGATGGTTAATACTGGTTCCACTTTCCATGACGGCGGCGACGATGGTATCTCCATTGTAGGTGATGCCATTGGTGTTAATGTCCCAAAAAGGAGCAACATGGATGTTTGTCAGTCCCCATTGATTAATGAATTGCGGATCGTCGGGCGTTGCTCGGGAAGTGACTTCTGAATGATTAGGAGCGACCCAAAGAATGTCTTTGCCCCATTTTTCTTTTAATTCCGCCAAACTGATACGCGTCGTATCGCAAGTGAAAACCGCTAAATTAAATCTTTGAGAGATAAATTCTTTAAACCGGATTGGGGCGTTTTCGGTGGACAAATGGGCCTGTTGCCACGCATTAACATTAATCTCCGGCTCAAAGCGGGCGATTATTTCTATGGGATTTGCTTGCGCTAAAAGAGAAATAGAGAATAAAATAGCTATCCAACCGGTAAGAAGATAAGAGCGTATCATGGTTTTTTGTTTTTGTAACTGTTTGGTTACTATTTTTTTAGGTGCCATATAGTTATTTTGCACCGAAAGCCTGAGAATACCTAAATAGTGACGAACAACAAAGTAACGAAAAAAAAATAAAAAACTTTTAGATACTCTTGTTTTTAGTTTGCTGCACCGGACGATGGGGTATCAGGCATGACGAAAAGAGACCATCATACCGTCATCTCGTTTCAAAAAAGCCTATTACCATTCGGAATCCGAAAAGCTATAATATTGATTTCCCGCAAGGATGAGATGGTCGAGCAAATTTATGTCCAATAATTTGCCGGCTTCCTTCACTTTATTGGTGATTATTTGGTCTGATTTTGATGGTTTGGTACTGCCGGATGGATGGTTGTGGGCGATAATGAGTCCGGAAGCCAGGTGGTCAAGCGCATATTTGAAAATGAGCTTAATGTCCACCACCGTACCGGCGACTCCACCCTTACTAATCAGGTGGTGATGGGTGATTTGGTTCCCCCGATTAAGTAAAAAAATCCAAAATTCTTCGTGATTCAGATCAAAAAAATAGCCTTTTATGGCTTCAAAACTATCTCTGCTGGATCTTACGGTTACTTTGTCGGATGGATGGGAAATGAGCCTTCGGCGACCGATTTCCAAGGCGGAGGCGATGGTGATGGCTTTGGCTTCACCGATGCCTTTAAATTTCATTAGGTCTTGTAATGAAAACCGGCTAAGGTGGGCTAAGTTATTATTCGCTTTTGCTAGAATATCTTGGGCTAATTCAACGGCAGTTTGGTTAAAATTGCCGGAGCCGATGAGTATGGCTATTAATTCGGCATTGGTCAAGGCACGAGGGCCTTTGGCAGCGAGTTTTTCGCGAGGACGGTCTTCGGCGGCCCAAGTTTTGATGGGCTTGTTGGAGGAATAATTCATGCTCTAGTATGTTTTGTGCAAGATAGAAAAAATTGGTGAATGATGGGATTGGAATTGGCTAATCTTTTCAATTTACTAAATTATTGGGCCAAATCTTCCTACCTTTGTCGAATGTATTTGCAGAGCATCAGGTTAACGCAGTTTAAAAATTACGGTCAACGGAAGTTTGATTTTAATGCCCGGTTTAATGTGGTTACCGGTCATAACGGGGTAGGTAAGACGAACCTGCTCGATGCGATTTATGTGCTTTGCATGACCAAGAGTTTTTTTGGTGGGACAGACCGCAATATTATCCGCAAGGAGACTGATTTTGCCAGATTAGCCGGGATTTTCCGGATGGAAGGGGGGATGAAACAGATGGACGTGGTCGCCAAGGTTATCAAACAGAAAAAGAAAACCTTTGAAGTGAATGGGAAGGTCTATGATCGACTTTTAGAGCATGTAGGCCGGCTGCCGGTTGTGATGATTGCTCCGGATGATACGTTGATTGCTACGGGAGGCAGTGAAGAGCGGCGTAAGTTTGCCGATAATACGCTTTCGCAAAAAAATCCCGCTTATCTCAGTGCTTTGGTGCGTTATAATCGGTTACTGAAGCAAAGAAATGCGCTATTAAAGAGTAAATCCGGTTGGTTGGACATGAATCTTCTTCAGTCGTACAATGATCAATTATTAGAACCGGCGGAGTATATTTTTTCCGCAAGGAAGGCTTGGACGGATGCGTTGACTCCTTTGTTTAATGAATATTATAGTTTGATTTCGGGGGCACGGGAAGAGGTAAGTATCGCCTATAAGTCTCCTTTGTCGCAAGATGCCTTTTCTGTTTTACTGGATAAGTCTTTAGAAAAGGATAAAATTTTAGAACGAACAACGGTAGGCATTCATCGTGATGATTTTGTATTTTTTATGGAAGAGATGCCATTGAAGCGGTTTGCTTCACAGGGACAGCGCAAGAGTTTTGTGATTGCTCTAAAACTGGCGCAATATCAGTTTTTGGCGCAAGCATCTCCCGAATTACCGATACTTCTGATGGATGATATTTTTGATAAATTGGATAGGGAACGAGTTGCTAACCTAGTGGAAGTGATTGGGGAATCCGGTTTCGGGCAAGTTTTTATTACCGATACACATCCGACACGAGTGTCCGAATTATTGGATATTCCGCATCAAGTGATTGATATAGATTGAGCGGGTGATTCTATTTTGTGATCGATTCTAGGCATCTAGCGATAATAGGCAATTAATCCATCCATGATCCACTTTGCCAGGGCATCTCTATTTTCGGATAGGATAAGTCTTTTTTGGTCAGTTTTATTGCGAATATTGGCCAATTCGAGATAAACCGCTCTGGGTTTTAGGTTCATTAGCATATATAAATCCCTTGCGGAAACACTTCCTTCGTAGGATTTGGAAGCTTGAAATTTCTTGTATTTGGCTTTGAAAGTCCGGTACAATTGGTTGGCGATTTTTTCGCTTTCCGTGGCATTGGGCGCATGGTAGAAGAAGACGTCGGTTCGAGAGCGGGTATTACGAGAGTCGATGTGGAGCATGATGGCAATTTGGTTACGATTGGCGACTCCCCTTTTCTTGTAAGTGAGAAAAAGATCATTGACAATATTGGCTCGTTGCTCCAATCTAGGAATTTGAGCCCGGAGCACCTTCTTTTTGCCCAGATATACTTCGTCAGAATCACATTTTAGGAATTTTTCGTCGCGGATGCCGTCATTAGGATCCCGCAGGATGACGTGTGCCACGGCTCCATGGGCAATTAGTTTGCGTGCGAGTCGAAGTGCGACATCATATCCATATTCATCTTCACAAAGTTTATGGTTGCCGCGTTTGCCGATGGCTCCGGGGTCAGGGCCGCCATGACCGCCCATGATGTAGAAGACTTTTCCTTTGAGTACTTGCGAGATGGTTTTTACATTTTGGTATTTGGGGCCAAAAATGGGGAAGATATTTTTTTCGCGGACTAGTTTGGGTTTTTCATTGGGGCACTTGAGCTCGTGATAGGGCACCCATAGCTCCATGTCTTTTAAAAATGATGTTTTGCGTAAGCCGGAATCAAAAAGCATCTCATTAAAGGTTTTGATTCGGATGGCTTTTTCCCAGTCATTTTTTTTGATGGTTGACCGGATGCTTTTACCGTTGTACTTGTATTTTAGGATGGGCAGTTTATATTGTTTGTTGATGATTAGGTGGGCGTTGGGCTTTAGGTGGTTTAATTGATAGAATTTTTTTTCGTTGCATTGATAGCCGTAGAGGTTGAATTTGGTTAACATGACGATTATTCCGTCTCCCTTTTCCGCTTTATAGGTGACCCAATTATCTTCTTTTGCCGCAAGGGGGCTCACAAACAAGAGTAATAGCAATGCCCATAGAATAGATTTCATAGCTCGTTTTACAAGTATTTTGAGTGTGATGGTAACGCAGGTGGCCGATAACAAATTTTATCCTTGCGACAAAGGTAGTAACAAATTGTCAATTTTCGAGTCTCCTTGTGGATTTGCTTACGCAAAAAAGGGGATAGAAGGCCATAAAAGGAAAAGGTTAAAGATTAAAGTTTAGATAACATTAAAACCTAATTTGTCTTATCTTTGTGCAGATTTGCTAAAAAGCTTAAAATTTGAAAACCAAATAGAAATGAAAAAAAGATTGCAGTCCTATGTGGGGGTTATTGCCTGTGTTTTGTTGCCGATATTAGGTAATGCTCAATTTAATTTTGGACTAATTGGTGGAGTGGCCAATTATCAAGGGGATGTTGCCAAAGATTTGACGGATGTCCAAGAGACTCATTTTGCTTTGGGAGGCAGCTTAGGTTACCGAATTTCTCCGGAGTTGGATATAAAAGCGCAAATCGTATTGACAAAGCTTTCGGGAAATGACGCAAATTATACTGAGCGGCAGTATAGAGGATTTAAGTTTGAATCCAATATTGTTGAATTTGCCGGGATATTGGATTATTATGTTTTGGGTAGCTCGACGCGAAGCAGTACGGGGGTTTTCGTGCCTAAGTTTACGCCGCTTGTTTATGCGGGATTAGGTTTTACGAAAGTGGATAATACTGCAGAATGTTTTAGTTCGGATTGTATCAATAATGTCATAGACCCGCCCTTTCCGGAAAAAGACGCCAAATCCATGCTGTTTACCGTGCCTTTTGGGTTGGGATTTAAGTATGATGCGTCTCCTTTGTTGGCGTTTGGGATACGGGGCGGTTATCGGTATAGCTTTTCTGATTATTTGGATGGAATCAGTAAGGCAGCGAATGAGGGGAAGAATGATTGGTATTTTGTTTTGGGGGCTAACGTTATTTTTTATATCGTTCCGAAAGAAACCGGTGGATTTTAGATAGGCAAAATATCCTAGATAACGGCATGTGTGGTGTTTAGCAGAGATGTATGGAGCCGCCAAAGCATCGAGATAAGTATTTGATTGTCTTATAGATAGCAATTTTTATATGTGAAAACTACCTGTTTTGGCTTATTTTTTGTCCGATACATTCAATAGTCCAACATGGGGTGTTATTTTTTCGTACTTTTGCACGCTAGAGAAAACTAAATTTTGCGTAACCCCTCCAAATGTTACATGAAACACCTTTTAACTGGAGACACACATAATTTATGGATTTTCAATACTACATCAATATTCTGCTTCGACGGAAGTGGGCCATTCTTCTTACTTCATTGATAGCAGCGGTATTGGCTTTTTTCTTGGCAAATTCGTTGCCCCCAAAGTACGAAACGGCCGTTTATATGCAGACCGGAGTACTCAATTATGATGGGGGAGAAACAGATGGGACCTATACCCAAGAATTTCAGATTAATGCACGGTTTGACAACATAATCGAGCAATTGCGTTCGCGAAAGATGCTTCGTCTGGAGGCTTTTCGGCTTTTGGTTCATGACTTAGATTCTGATGAAGCGGTTATCCCATTTCATACCCTGAAGAAAGGAGTGGTGAATATGTCCCCTGAAGAGATACAACATTTGATTGTTATCTTGAAGAAAAAGATAGAGGATATGGACCCGGCTCTGGACTTGGAGACGGATGCTGCCTTTATGAAATTATCTAATGCATATGGTTATGATCCCGAAAGTTTACTCAAACATTTGGAGGTAACTCGAAAGAAAAAGACGGATTACTTGGTGGTTAAGGTCATTGCCCCTAATGCTCCTTTTGCGGCTTTCTTGGCCAATAATCTTTGCAATGACTATATCCAAATGTTCACAGATAGTAAGTTTGTCGATCAAAATGCAAGAATAGCCAATTATGAAGAGCAAACTCGCTTGAAGAAAAGAGCTCTGGATTCTATCTCGGCCCTACAAAGGGATTATATGAAGCGCAATATACGTGCGAATATGACCCAAGAAAGCAAAATGTTAGTGACTAACCTGACAGAATTGCGCAACAAGGAAGCCGAAGCCATGAAAGATATCGCTTACGCAAAAGATGCCATTGCCAAAGTGGATAGGGAGCTTCGTCTTTTGGCGCAAGCCAATTCATCTAACCAAGGAAATGCAACGGCAAGTTCTGTGGCCATCGCTCAAATGCGTGACGAAATTAATCGGCTACAGTCTGAGTACTTGAGTGGAGGCAGTAAAGATAAGAATCTTTCTGCGGAAATACTAGAGAAGCAAAAGCACCTGCGACTGTTGATGAAGAATGCGCCTAGCAGCTTGATGTCCAATCATGAAGCGGATTCAAAGCGAGAAGATGATTTGAAGAATAAAAAGCTGAGTCTGGAGCTTCAAAAGGAGAATGCCATCCAATCTGCCAAGCAATACCGAAAGTCCATTGACGAATTAGAAAACAGAATCCCTAGTATGGTAGTGGATGACACTTATCTAAAGGATTTGAAGTCTGAAAAAGCATTGATTGAGGACCAATATCGGACGTTGGCGGATAAGTTGAGTGACGCAAGGGCCGGCAGAACCCAACAAAAAATTCCATTGAAGATATATCAGCATGCACAGATTCCGACAAAGGCAAAATCCATCAAGCCGTATTTTATATCTGCTTTTGCCGGTGTAGGCGGTGGTGCATTGGCGACCATGGTTATTTTCCTTTTGGCCTTTTTTGACAATAAATTAACTAATGCGAATCAGTTTAAGCAGATGGTAAAGTTGCCTTTATTAGGGACGATACCTTATGTCAAAAAAGGACTGACCCATGGGCGGCTTTTTACAGAAAATGATTCAAGATTAGAGCCTTTTAAGGAGGCGCTGCGGTCTATTCGCTATCAGATTGAAGATGCCCATGAAGATGTCTATCTCTTTACGAGCATGAAGCAAGGAGATGGGAAGTCTTTTGTCATCAGCTATTTAGTGGAAGCGTTGGCGGCTAACGGGAAAAAAGTCTTGGTTATTGATACTAATTTTAGACGTAATAGCTTGTCTGCCCTTTCCCCGAAAGGGACAATGAATTTTGGGATAATTATCAAAAAACTCCTTCTGGAATATCATATGGATGATGTGTTTGAGTTGCGGGAAGAGTCCGGTGGAGGAGGACAGATGGCTGCATTTGATTTAATAGGTAATACGGGCAAAGCCGGCACGCCCATGGAAGTTTTTGCAGGCAAGGACTTTGGCGGCTTCTTGGAAGAGTTGTTGGAGTTATATGATGTTATACTGATGGAAGGAGCTGCTTTGTCTGAGTATTCAGATTCCAAAGAACTGAAGCAGTATTCGGATAAAGTCATTAGTGTTTTTGCGGCTCATTCTAGTTTGGACAATAAAGATAAAGAAGCCATTTCCTATCTACGTTCTTTGGGCGATGAGTATTTGGGGTCTATCCTAAATGGTGTAGATCCCAAAAACTTAAACTAATTTTTGATAGTCATCATTAACATTGAATAACAGAAATATGAAATCGGACTCACCGTCTAAATCTTACTGGTTGAAATCGGGTGCACTTTCCATGTTAGACCTAATTTCAAAACTGGGATTTGGGATGGGCTCGATGATGATTTTGTTTAGGCTCTTGGATAAGCCGACCGTGGGGGTTTGGGTGGTATTTATGGTGATTACCGCCACTTTTATTGAGGTGCCTAGAGCAGGATTGCTCCAAAATGCGCTGCTTAAGTTTTTATCAACGGAACCCAAAGAAGAACATGGACAGATTATCAAGGCTTCCTTTATCATCAATCTGATAATGACCTTGTTCATCGTTCTTTTTTTATTTTTCTTCGCCGGTTCTTTGGAGCAAATATTGCATGCCCCGATGTTAAAGTCATTGTTGTGGGTGTATATGCTTACCACGATTATATTGATTCCATTTTTTACGGCAAATTATATTCAGCAAGCGAATTTGGATTTTAGGGGCATTTTTTTGAGTTCCTTTGTGCGGTATGGCTTGTTTTTTGGCTACAATTTGCTGCATTTTATAAAAGGGGATGAAGTGCATTTATTGGATTTGGCAAAGATGCAATTGGTGGCAGCATTTTTTGGTACTTTGGTCTCTGTGGTTTTTGCCAAGAAGTATTTTTCTTGGGTGCGTCAATTGGATTGGGCTTGGGTAAAGCGGTTATTAGGTTATGGTAAGTATGTTTTTGGTACCAATCTAGCGACATCTATTCATAAGCAGTCCTCTGTATTGTTGTTAGGCAATATCATGACACCGGCGGCTTCTGCGATGTACGATGTCGCCAATAAAATATCAATGATGATTGAGGCGCCCGGGATGGCCGCAGCGGGGGTAGTTTTTCCACAATCTGCGCGGGCTCTGAAGCGGGAAGGGATAGGAGGCGTAAAGGTACTTTATGAAAAAGTAGTGGGTGTGATAGTGGCCTTTTTGATTCCATTTGCCATATTCGTCTTGATTTTTCCGAAGTTTGTGATTGGGATTATTGCAGGGGCAGCATATTATGAGACTGTGAGTATCCTACGGATAACGGTTATTTTTGCCTTAATCACTCCGTTTGCGGTACAGTTTGGGACGATATTGGATTCTATTGGTTTGCCCAAGGTAAATTTTTTCTATACGCTGATGGGCGGCTTGTTAAATTTGGTGCTGAATTATGTGTTCATCAAGAAATTTAGCGTTATTGGTGCAGCCTATGCCGTATTAGCGACTTATGTCATCATGTTGTTTTTTCAACAATTATTTTTGCGCAAGCGGGTCGGTGTTCAATTTTTTAGTATTTTTAAATATACCATTGAGTTTTATCGAGGCTTGCCTGCGATGATATCGGGTATTTTGAATAAGCATACATCAACTGTTTAGTGATGAAAGAGGACCAAGATATTGATGAAAAATATGGAGGGTTGGAGACCCTTCCGGGAAAAGAGAAAGCACAGTTTGCGATAGCGATGGCACTCGTGGTGCTTGTCATGATTGCCTTTTTTGTAAAAATATACTTCTTTTAGCATGTCTAAAGCATCACATAGAGTCAAAGGGAGTTTTCTGAGCCGAGTGCTATGGAGCCAAAAATTGAATAATCCGTTGGGTTATTTGTTGCTGGCTTTGGCGGGTGCGCTGATGGCTTATGTGACGACGATTTATGGGGTGAAGTACGGGCTGATGATTTTGGGGGTGTTGATGGTGTGGCCATTTTTGATGGGGATTGTAGGAGATTTTAAGTTTGGGGTGACGGTCATTTTATTTATCGGTTTTTTTACGGAAGAGATTACTAAGTTTGTTTCTGCTCCGGTGGGGATATTGAATGATGGTATCTTGCTGTTATTAGGGATTAGTCTGATGTTGCGTTTGATAAAAGAGCGTAATTTTACTCCGTTTCAGCATCCGGTCACGGTCTTCATCACCATTTGGATGTTTTATAATGTGGTGGCGGTACTCAATCCAGTAGCCGCCACTAGGCTCGGGTGGTTGTATGCGGTGCGTCCGATGGCAGGAATTACCTTTATCTATTTTGTGGTGCTCTATGCCATCAAGGAGTTTTCGGATGTCAAGTATTTTGTGAAGGTGATGTTGGGGTTGACTATTTTTGCGGGTTTTTATGGGTTAAAACAGGAGTGGCTTGGGTTTAGCTCTGCAGAAATGGCTTGGTTACATAGTGATCCTTTGCGGTTTATGCTTATCTATCAATGGGGACGTTTGCGGGTATTTTCGGTATTTTCAGATCCTACGACGATGGGCATTATATTCGTGTATATGTCCTTTTTTATTATTGGATTGATGACCGGTCCGTTTGACAGATGGAAAAAAATAGCAGGGGGTGTGGCGATTGGGGTGATGATGTTGGCGACGGCTTATGGAGGGTCACGTACGCCTATCGCTTTGATTCCGGTTGGTGTTATTTTCTTTTTGATTTTACACATCAATAAACGGACATTGATAGGGGTATTCATCTTTTTTGTTTTGGGGACGGGCTTTATGCTGAAGTCCACGAGCAATGGGGTGATATATCGGATACAATCTTCATTTTCTACTGATGATGCTTCTGTCCAGATACGATTGGAGCACCAAGAGTTTGTGCAGCCGTTTTTACGTCAAAACCCTTTTGGTTGGGGATTGGCGAGTATAGGAGAATGGGGCAAGCGATTTAATAAAGACTCATGGATGGCAGATTTTGCCCATGATAGTGGGTTTATTCGGATAGCTGCAGAATTGGGTTATGTCGGATTGTTTTTGTATTTTTTATTCTTGGGAGTTTCGATGTATTATACGTTGAAGTATTATTTTTTGGTCAAAGACCCAAAGATTAAAGCGTTTTATTTGGGTATTAACTTGGTCTTTTTTATCTTGATTGTAGCTAACTTTCCGCAAGAAGCGATAGTTATCTTGCCGACCAGTTTGTTTTTTAACATATTCTTGGCCATTGCCGTTAGACTCAAGGATTTTGATGAGCATTATGTCAAATACCACAAGAATCGATGATAAAATTCTTGTGTTTACAAAAGAAAAAATCATGAAGAAATTAAAGTTTTTAGTGCTAAGTGTTTTGTTATTGCAGGCTTTTTTTGCGCAAGCTCAAGAAATGGAATATCCATTAGCTGTGGCCGAACCGGGACTAATGAGCTATATGGCTAATCTGGCTTGGTTGAATAATCCGGCTAATGACAATTATTTTCAAGAAGAGGTCATCGCCAAGGAAAAGGTGAAAATGGCCAAACGCGGCTGGTGGAAAAACGTAGGGGTGACTTTTAATCTGAATGAAGCCAATCTTCAGAAAAAAACGGTGGAGAATCCGGCTACCGGCGGAAATGTTCCGACTAATTCATCGGGGAATGTCTTTTTTCCGCGGTATAATTTTGGAGCGGCTTTTGATTTGGGGTCTATATTCGACACACCGAATAAAAAGAAAATTGCCCAACGTAAGGTGATGATGGCGGAGTCTTTGACCCAACAGGCTAAAAAAGACATCCGTGGGCAGATTATTCAGATGTATCAGGAATATTTGACGACTATTGAGATTTTGAAGCTCCGATATAAGTCAGAGTCTGATATGAAGGCCAACTATGACTTAATCAACGAGTTGTATCGTGGTGGCGACAAACGTGTAGGGCTAAAGGATGTATTGGAAGCATCGTATGCGCTCAATAATGCCAAAGAAAGCCGGATAAAAGCCAATAAGATGATGACGATTGCCAAGATGAAATTGGAAGATTTTATAGGGGTGAAGTTGGAAGCTGTAGAAGCAAAATTCAAGAAAAAATAACTTTTTTCAAAAAAAACTTGAAAAACAGTTTTTTTAAAAAAATAATCCTATCTTTGCATCCGCTTAGGAAGTAATACACGAAGATGTTTTTGTTTCTTTGCCTTGATTCCGTAGCTCAGTTGGTAGAGCACTTGACTTTTAATCAAGGGGTCCTGGGTTCGAGCCCCAGCGGGATCACACCTAAAAAGCAATCCGAAAGGATTGCTTTTTTTGTTTTATGTGTTGGGTAAGAATTGGCTTTTGGTCTTTGGTGCGCAGCAAGCTGCTTTTGGTCTTTGGTGCGCTCCCTGCGGTCGCTTTTGGTCTTTGGTGCGCAGCAAGCTGCTTTTGGTCTTTGGTGCGCTCCCTGCGGTCGCTTTTGGTCTTTGGGACGCAGCAAGCTGCTTTTGGTCTTTGGGGCGCAGCAAGCTGCTTTTGGTCTTTGGTGCGCAGCAAGCTGCTTTTGGTGGAGGCAACAAGTTGCTTCTGGCTATATTGTTCAAAAAAAGCATTGCAAAGGAACATCTATTGGTCTCGATAGATTCTATTTGCTTCAATTCAAAGTAATGAAACCAAATTTTGTAAACCATTGATTCCTGCCTGCTGCAGGCTGGGGTTACCAATACTATCCAGCTAAGAATGAGCGACACCGTTGTATCTTTGTGCCGTTATACCGAAGTACCGACACATATCTGCCATTCCCTTCTTTACCGAATAAAGGACTTTTCAAATACAGACTGATTGCCTAGCCCGTCAGTGGCTACTATTCTTAGATTGTGTTTCCCTTTAGAGATGTGTTGGTCAAAGAAATAAGTCAGCGTAGAGCCACGATATTCCATTAATATCCATTTTCCGTCCACAGTTGCGCGGTAGCGAAGAGACTTGGCGGTGCCGGTCGTGGGTATATCATCCTGTACCTTGAAGGACATGGATTTATAATTGGTCATTTTTTTGGAAAAACGCTTGGGGGTAATCGTCGGAGGAGTGTCATCAATCATAATGGTATATTCACCAAGTTCTCGAACTCTACCTTCCATTTTGTTGAATTGCCATTTACCACCGGCATTTTGCCAACGCCCTTTTTTATCTTTGTGGGCAATAAATGCCTTGGTGCGTTGTTCGGCCGTAAGCATGTCTGCCGGGATGGACATTTTAAAGTAGCGTTGGACGGGAGTGGTTAATTGATGCACCTTGTAAATTGGGCCAAATATTGGGTCCTTGGATTGATGAGTCATGTCCATTTTGAAATAAACATTTTCATAAAAAGTATTCGATGGGAATTGGCAGTTGAGGCCACCGAAGTTGATTTCATTCGGTTGGTTGTAGGCAAAAAGGTAGTTAAAACTTTTTTCAGGCTGGGGGAGGAGCGGGCCTTTTTTTGCCCAAAAAATCAGAGTGGATTGGTTGCCGGAAGCGTCAGCCACTTGGATTTTGATTTTATGAGTACGATTATCATTTAGTTGGAGGATTCCTTTTTTTAGGTTATAGATTTTTAGGCGGTCTCCGGGTAGGGTATAAAGTCGGTGATAGGTGCTGTTTTTGGTTATTTTGTCTTTATAGTCTAAATGTGCATTGACAAAGCGGGTGTCCGAAAAAGAAAAGCGATCCAACTGAAAATCATAGACCGGCGCTCCATCAATTTTCATGGAAATGGCATAGACTCCATTCCAACTGGAGGAGCCTTCCATGTGATCGAAAGCTTTTAAGGCGAATCCTAAGCGCTGGGCGCCGACAATTAAAGTATCTTTGTGGGCTAGATGATATAGACGGCCTTTTTTGACGATTTTAATTTCTTTTTCTTTGAAGGGAAATAGTTGATCATCGAGAAAATAGGTTTTTAATTTGTGTAGCTTAGGGGGCAAGTCGTCTTTTACCGGAAGCCCAAAGCGTAGGGCATTTAATGGCTCTTCGGTTCGTCGGTCCCGAATTTCAAAATGCAGATGTGGTCCGGAGGAAGTTCCTGTATTGCCCATAAATCCAATGACATCGCCTTTGTGAAAACGAAACATGTCAGACGGCGGGTGAAGATCAACCGAAAAAGATTCTTTTTGGTATTGCTTTTTTTTAACGTATCGGGCTATTTGGGGGCCAAACTTGCTCAAATGCCCATAGACGGTGGTATATCCGTTGGGGTGATTCATATAAATCGCATTTCCATAACCGCCTGAGCGTACCTTGATGCGCGAAACATAACCATCAGCGGCTGCCACAATGTCCGCTCCCGATTGACCATTGGGTGATTTGATGTCAATTCCGGCATGGAAGTGATTGGGTCGAAGCTCGCCGTAAGTTCCCGAAAGGGATATGGGATACTTGATAGGCGATCTAAATTCACCTTTCGGAAAAGACTCCCCAAAAATCAAAAAAGATGTACTTAAAACCAAAATTGTCAAAGCGAGGAAGATATAGGTTCTCATAGAATACTTCATTGTTCCGGTTTTAATTGGTAAATAAGACAAGTGTCACGTGATTTCTTTGCTAATGCCATTGATCAGCAAGTTCCAATCTCCTTGATAAGTCTTTTCCGCATTATTCTTGCGCATATATTGTAAAAACGCTGCTCTGGGGATGGTTGTTGCGCCCAAGGTGAGCATGTGCTGGGAGACGACCTGGGCATCTATAAGCCAAAAGCCTAATTTTTCCAGCTCCCGGACAAGGGTGATAAAACCAAATTTTGACGCATTGGGGGCATTGGCAAACATAGATTCCCCAAAAAAACATTTGCCTAAGGATACCCCATAAAGTCCGCCGACGAGTTGTTCACCGTCCCATACTTCCACCGAATGAGCGATTCCAATTTTGTGCAAACGTACATAGGCATCAATAAAATCTTGGCTGATCCAAGTTTCGCCTTCTTGCCCTTTGCGTACTTTTTGCTTGCATTCACGCATAACTCGCTCAAACTGTGTGTCATACGTAACTTGATATTTTTGTTGGTTAAAATAAGAACGCATGCTTTTGTGCACTCTGATGTCCTTTGGGAAAAGGACGCATCTAGGGTCCGGTGACCACCAAATAGGCGGCTCGTCTTCGTTGAACCAAGGAAAAATCCCCCAACGATAAGCCAACATGAGCCGATCCACACTCAAGTCACCACCGACAGCTACGATACCGTCGGTATTGTGTATTCCATCGGGATGTGGAAAGGAAATCTCATCTTCTGGAAGCCATACTATTGCCATCCTAAGTCGCGTGTTTTCGATGTGTTAATACGGGAAATTTATAATTAGTTCTCCTTGTGCTGTTATTAGACAGTTTCAATGACCGCTGAGAGTCCTTTGTCAACGAGTGCATCTTTTTTTGGTTTCAAATCTTCCTTGTGACCTGACTTGACTATGGCTTTACCCTTAAAATGAATCAACAATGCTAATTGTTCTGCTTGGGTAGAACTGTGCCCTAAAACAATTTCAAAACATTCAATAACCCAATCAAATGTGTTATGGTCGTCGTTATATACCACCAACTCTGCAGGGGTGCCGCTCGATGTGTCCTCTTCTTCTAAAAGGTCAATCTTTACTTCTTCTTCAAATTCTGGCTTGATTGGCATTATTTAATATTTGTTTAATTTTGTTATGAAACGAGTTTCAAAGGTTGGTTTGTATGCCAAAGATAGCTGATTAGTTTATTTTTTTCAAGTGGAATTTTAATGTTTATTTTTGGTGACGGTCTAGCTGCCCGAAGGTTTTTGCCATAAAGTGTTCTTTTTCTGTTGGTTCTGTCCAATTTTGATTGAGTAGTGACAAGGCACGCTTTGTCTCTACTCGTACCTTAGTTGTTAATATGTACCGAAATTATACCAATACCGCCAAAAAATTGGTTTCTTTGGCGTAGAAAAAAAAAGTTTTATGAGGAATTCTATTTTTGTGCTGATTGTTTTGCTTGTGTATGGTTCTTTAATGGGACAAGGGGCGACGGATATGTATATAGGTGAGTGGCGGTTGCTCCTGCCTTACAACCAAGTTAAATCAGTCTCTCACAGTACGGATAAGGTGTTTTTTGCTTCTAAATATTCGATTGTGTCAAGAGATAAAACAGATGGAAGTCTGGATTTTTATGACTTAGTGTCCGGCCTTTCGGAAACGGATATTCGATTCATTAAGTATGATAAATACAGTAATCAACTTTTTGTTGTTTATGAGAATAGCAATATGGATATTCTTCGGGATGGGGAGGTGACTAATTTGCCGATTATCAAAAACAAGCAGATTGTTGGCGATAAGTTTGTCTATGATATTTTCTTTGAAGACCATATTGCATACTTGAGCTGTGGTTTTGGTCTGGTGGGGCTCAACACATCTAGCTTGGAAGTTGATTTTTCCACCTTTACTGAGAAGCCTGTAAAAGGAGCCACCCTTGTCAATGGCGAAATTTATGCATCAATGACGGATGGTATCTATCATATCTCGAAAGATGATATTCAAATTCAGGATTTTTCTTTTTGGGTGCGATTGAGCGGCTTGCCTTCGTTTTTTTCTGCAGGATTTATTGGGTCTTTGCCTAATGGGGTGATTTATTTTGGTGGCAACAATCGGTTGTTGGGCTATCATCCGGACAATCAGGCAATAGATACGCTATTTGAAGGGGCCAATCAGCATCTAGTCAAGCTTACAAAGGAGGGAGAAGGTTTGGTAGCCACTTTTTTTTGTGATGGGCCGGGTCAGTGGGACGACTGTGATGGTCGAGTAGTATATGTGGATCCTTCCGGAAATGTAAAGTTTATCCAAGCTCCGGATACCTATCGCCCAATTGATGCCATTCAAGACGGAGACGATATTTGGTTGGGTGATCAATGGTATCCGTATAGAAAAGTAAGTTTGAATGGAGGGCATGGCGATGTGTTTACGGTCAACGGCCCTTTTTCTGAAAGGGCTTTTGGGACTAAAGTATTGGATGATACGCTCTATGTCGTGGCGGGAACTTGGTCTCCAACCAAGTCTTTTCCGGCTAATCCGGTGGCGGATGGTTTATTTGAACTGGATTTGACCGGCGGGCAATGGAGTTATGTCAATCGGGTCAATTATCCGGTGTTGATTGACTCGGCAGCCGAATATAATTTTATGGATATTGAAATAAACCCGGCTACACACAAAAAGTATATCGCTTCTTTCGGTGGAGGAATTATTGAAAAATCAGGAGATCAAATCAAAATTTACAATAAAAGTAATTCTACCTTACAAACAGAGCCCGGATATGATCGGCGAGTTTCTGTGATTGATTTGGCTTTTGATTCAGAAAATAATCTATGGGCGACCAATTACTACGCCGGCAAACCCTTGTCTGTACTCAAACCGGATGGGAGTTGGCAAAGTTTTTATTTAGGGGCTGGGAATACCGCTACCAATCGGATGTTGATAGATGATTATGGTCAGAAATGGATAATTATTGTGTCCAAGGGATTGATGGTTTTTAGCACCGGTCAAAGCTTAAATGATACTTCCGATGACCAATATCGAGTGTTTAATACGGCTAATAGTGAGTTGCAATCCAATACATTAAATGATTTGGCGATAGACTTGGATGGAAGCATTTGGGTTGCAACGGATAAAGGGGTGGTTGTTTTTGAGTGCGGAGGCGATGCCTTTGGTGAATACTGCAAAGGCTCACGGCGGATTGCTTCGTTAGATGGGTTTAATGCCTATTTGCTGGATGATGAGAAGGTCAATGCAGTGGCTGTTGATGCTGCCAATCGAAAATGGTTTGGTACATCTAATGGGGTTTTTGTGTTGTCCCCATCGGGAGAAGAAGTGGTGGCTTCGTTTAATATAGATAATAGTCCGATTCCGAATAATGACATTCAAAGCCTTTCGATTGACCAAAAAACGGGTACTGTTTATATGGGGACATCCTTTGGCTTGGTCAGCTATCGTAGTGATGCGCTTGAGGGTGGATATACCCATCAAGAAGATGTATTTGCTTATCCCAACCCGGTCACTCCGGATTATACCGGCCCTATCGCTATTAAGGGGCTTGCGCAAAATGCCAATGTGAAAATTACAGATGTGGAAGGTCGTTTGGTTTTTGAGACTGAAGCCTTGGGCGGTCAGGCTATCTGGGATGGACGGGATTATGCCCACCAAAAAGTAGAGTCCGGTGTTTACTTAGTTTTTAGTACTTCCCAACCCGGTTTGTCCGTGGATGCAGCAGTCGCTAAAATTGTTATTATCAATTAGGGGTTAGTGAAGGGTAAAACCGGCCTGCTGCAGGCAGGGATCAAAGGGTTACATGTAGATGCAAGGCGCCTTGTCCTTACTTTATTTCAATCCAATTTGTTGAGCGATTTCCGGCAGGGTTTCAATAAATATTTGATGCCTTTTTCTACTGATAAGTACCGGAATGTATTGACCAAAATGCCCTTTTTGCGCAAGCTTAATAATCATAATCTTAAAAATAAGAAGTTGGATATAGGAGATGGATTCTATCATGGGATAACTATATCGATAGTGCTTAAAATAATTGGTCACAAAAAAAGTATCCGGAAAAAATTCTACCCTTTTTAGTTGCCAAAAGGTAAAATAGATGAATAACACACCCAAGGCATACAGAACGACAGCCACCACTTGAAAAGTGAGTTTTGGTACGCCAAAGGACAGATACATCTCCGTCGTCACAGCGGACATCGTGAATAATCCAAAGAAAACAACCCAAAAAACGGGAATAACGATTTTGAAAAAAAGCGTAAAATTAGATGAAATCTGAATAGATCGGCTAGGTGTTTTTGGCTCAGGCATCGGTCGCAGCTTTTTTCAGTTTCTTTTCGACCCTAGACGAGATGAATATGCTGATTTCGTACAGGGCATAAATAGGGGCAGATATCATAAACATCGTCATCGGGTCCGGTGGGGTGATGATGGCACCAATAAGCAAAATGATTACAAAGGCATGTTTGCGATAGGTTTTCATGAGTTTGGGTGTCATGATGCCTACTTTGGACAAGAAATAGATCACTATCGGTAACTCAAAGACAATCCCTGTCGGAATGGTAAACATAATCAAGTAGCTGACATAGGAGGTCAGCGTGGGCGAGTTGGTCACCCCGTTAATGGTGTAATTAATCAAAAAAGTGACCGCAAACGGCGCAATGATAAAGTATCCAAATAATACTCCTAAAATAAACAAAATAGAGCAAGTAACGACGATGCCACTAGCTGCTTTTTGTTCATTCGGGTATAGACCGGGCTTGAGAAACAGCCAAAATTGGTAAAAAACATAGGGAAAGGCAATAATCAGCCCCAGATAAAAGGAAATTTTTAGGTGGGTGACAAAGGTTTCGCCCATTTCCCGCGTAATCAACTGAAAATCCGGTGGAGAAAAACATAATGACTCCGAAAGCTGACAAAAAAAACGATAAGTAAAAAAATCAGGAGATTTTGGGCCTAAAATTAAGTAGTCAAAGGTGAAATCTTTAAATAGAAACATGACGATGGCCACGGCCATGATAGCGACTATCGCCCGGAAAAGATGCTTTCGCAACTCATCCAAGTGGTCCAAGATGGACATTTCTTTCTGCGCTTCTCCGATTTGTTTGATTGGACTCATTTCTTTTAAGTAGGGCGCAAAGCTAAGGAAACTCTTTGTTTTTTGTTTAAATTAAAGAGAGTAATATGAGTATGATGGATAAAAATTAGGAAATTTAATAGATAGGCTTACCTTTGCAATCAAATTCTTGAGGAAATTATTATTGAATGGATGTATTAATTAACGTCGTTATCTTTGTGGTAAGCCTTACCGCCTTATTGAAAGGGGCGGATTTTTTTGTGGATTCTGCGGAGAAAATAGGCCTTTCTTTAGGTATTTCACCTTTTGTCATCGGAGCAACCATTGTCGGATTCGGGACTTCTTTGCCGGAGTTGGCTTCTTCTGTCGCTGCCGTGTATGCGGGGGCATCAGAGATGATAGTGGGTAATGTGATTGGGTCGAATGTATTTAACATTTCAGCGGCTTTGGCATTGGTGGCCATCGTATCGGGGGAGGTAAAGTTTGAAAAAGACATTATGACCAACGATATCCCCATGCTGGTCTTTTCGTCCATGTTGATGTATTTTGTGCTTTATGACTTGACAATCAGTTTGTTTGAGAGTTTGATTTTTGTGGCCGGGGTGATTATTTTCCTGTTCTATACGCTCAAAGATGATGCGGATAAAGTGAGTAAAGACCGAAGGCCCAAAGCGGCCGGCAAAGACTACTTATTGCTTTTATTGGGTATGGTGATGGTTTATTTTGGTGCCATTTATACGATTCAAGCGGTGGTCTTCTTTGCAGAAAAACTGGATGTGAGTACGCATTTGATCGGCTTGACTATCGTGGCATTTGGGACATCTTTACCTGAGATTGTTGTCAGTTTGGCGGCTGCAAAACAAGGTAATGCTTCGATGGCGGTTGGTAATGTATTGGGTTCCAATATCTTTAATTCCTTTGCGGTTTTGGGGATTCCCCGCTTTTTTGGTCGCATTGAAGTTAACGAAGAAGTCTTGAAATTCAGCTTACCGTTTATGGTGGCTTTGACGATATTATTAGCCATTATTTCGATTAGTAAACGTATTACGAGATGGGAGGGGTGGTTGATGTTATTGGCATTTGCTTTTTATTTGGTAGAAGTATTGAAGGCGATATAGGAAAGGTGCCAAATCTTGTCTGCTTGTGTTAGGTTAGTAAATTTAGGTTTCGGGATTTAGAAAAGCCCGTGGTTATTCGGTTTCGACCGAGTAAGTACAAGGTATGACTTGTATCTACACATCAAAAAAATGGACCCTGCTTGTCGATACAGGCACATTATACACAAAAATGGCCATTTGCTGCCTAAAAACAGGGGAACTGAACAGTAACTAATTTTTTTTTTTAATAAAAAATTTGCCTATTGTATGAATTTTCCTTAATTTTGAGTCAAAGAACGATTTTTTTATCTCTTTTGAAGGTTCTCTAATTAAGGCAAAAAGAAGCAATTGCTTCATTATTTTATAACTAATTAAATTCTTGATTATGATTTTCCAATCATCTATTTTTACGGGCTTACGGGCTTACGGGCTTACTGATGCTACTGCTAAATCTTTCTTCTTCCGTCGTTAAGGCCCAATGCAGTTTAGAAGTTTCTGTTCATACAAATTTTTATGCAGGCTCTCCATATTTTGAAGAAGTCTTTGATGAACAACCGCTTCCAGGATGCTCAAATCTAAAAGTAATATTTAAAATTTCTTTGCTAGGTCCTGTTTCACAGCAGTTCATTGAGCCTTATTTTGAATTTGAAAAAAATTTTGATTCTGTGATTCCAATTGATAACGATTATAACTTTTCATATGATGAAATAACAGGGAGTGTTATTGGGCTTATTGATTTACCCGAAGTAGGTGAAGGTGATTATGTTGAAGTGACTTCGGTTTTTGAGTTTCAAATGGACCAATCATGGTCTGGGCATAATTATGTGAGAAATGCCAGTTATTTTTGTCAAGAAGACGGGCCATTTTAGAGCAAATATTGGAATCTCCAATTTGTGAAGATGCCTTTAATTGGACATCGGTACGCCATATGTATCGCCTTGCGGCAAAAATGACTCCGGAGGAGAGAACCAGATTGGATGAAGCAGTACTATCGGATTATGCCAATACCAATATTGGGAAATTTGAAGCCATTCAAGTCGGATTGAATGAGATTACTGCATCGCCAATAGAAAGTTTGAAAACAATCCAAGCAGAACAATTGTCAAAGTCCAATGAAATCGCTTTGGTTGAGAAAGAATTGGCAGAAGGGAGCCTAACCATTGCTGAAAAGGCAGCCAAAGAAGCCGAAAAGCTCGACTTAGAGTTGCAGTTTGAAGGAAATATTTCGACCTTAATTCAAGCTAAAATAGATGCAAAAGCTGCTTTTGATGCCAAAGTAGCAGAGTTGGAAGCACTTAACCAATCTATTGATTATCAAGAAGATTTTGAGACTTGGCAATACATCATCAATAAGATATTGTTGGGGACAATACTACAAGGTGAGCCACTAAACAGTGAAGAAGCTTATTGGGTGGATGTAGTCGCTAATCAATGTCCTACTTGTGGTGGCGATGTGGTCTTCCAGGCTCGGGAGATTCTTCGAGATTTAAATCCGAATGTCACTTTTGATGATGTTTTGCTTTGTGGAAATGCCAATGCAAGAATTAGATACAAAGAGCCTATTTTGCCAAGCTTTAGCTTATCCCCTAATCCTGCTAATGATTTTGTGCAGATTCAGATTAAGAATGCTTATCGAAAGAAAAACCTTGCGATTCAGATTACTGATTTAATGGGACAAACCGTAAAGGTTGTTGATGGATTGGATATCCATTCAGCTTCATTGGTCGAGCTGGGTGATTTGCCACCGGCCATTTACATCCTTACCCTTTTTGAAGGCGATAAAGTACTTCAGTCAGAAAAGTTAACCATCTTGCGATGATAAAGCGACATTCAGTTCTTATGATTCTTTTAATATCTATCACACTTGCCCCCACATGGGGGCAGGTGCGATATGATTTTAACTGGATATTGGGGTATCGATACAGTTCATTTACGTTAGGTATTGGTCGTGATGGTGTGCAAATAGATTTTAACCAACGCCCACCGGTTGTAAAGAATTTTGATACACG
>JANTGI010000042.1 GCA_024762995.1 Saprospiraceae bacterium
TTTTCAATTTAATTTTTTGAAGGCATAGCGGGCTATGGCAAAGAAAATTAAAGCAGAAAATGGACAATTTTAGGAAACCTTCTAAGTAAGAAGGCAGCTCTATAAGAAAAACAAAGTAAATTATCCTTTTTCAGATGGTTTCAAACTTTGTTTTCTGAATCCAAAGGTTTCGTCGAACTCAGGTTAACAATAAAGGCAATCCATGCAAAGACTCCTGTAACCGTTTTGGTACTCGTTTTTTGCCTTAAAAAGTTACAGATTTAAAGTTACTCAACAAGTTATAAACTAAAGACCCATGTCAAAAAAAGACACTGTTCACAAAAAACGCATTAACTCTTCGCTCTCCAACTGGCGCGAGCAAGAAAAGACGGCTTTGGAATTACTAAAAGTGATTGGAGAGCTGAGATTTAACCGAGCTATTGAGCTTGTGTTTTTCAGACACCCTATCTATGATACACGACCAAGTGAAGTCGTCAGTATGCATAGAGTATCCAAAAAGTACGTGCCAGAAATCATCTCAATGAGTACGAGCTTATCTATTGCCCAAGCATTGCTTTTGTTGGAGCATGTCCCGCCGGCCAAAATTGATATTGGGGTACTAGCCACCAAATGGATAGACGCCAAATCGAACTTTGAGAACATATACGAATTTATCAAGGACTATTTTGATGAAACAAAACTCCCCTCCAACGGAGTAAAAAAAGAACCCAAAGACGTAGTGCTTTACGGCTTTGGTCGTATCGGTCGTTTGGTTGCCAGACGGATTGTCTATCAAACCGGTCGCGGTAGCCAATTAAGATTAAGAGCCATCGTCGTCAGACCCAAAATGGCTTCTAAAGCCGAAGAATTAGAAAAAAGAGCCGCCTTATTGCGCTATGATTCCATCCACGGAAAATTTCACGGAGTCGTCGTCGTCGATTCTCAAAATAGTGAACTCATCATCAATGGTAATCGGGTAAAGTTTATTTTTGCCAAAGAGCCAAAAGAAATAGACTATACGAAATACGACATCGAAAATGCCATGGTCATTGATAATACCGGTGTTTGGAGAGACAAAAAAGCATTGTCTGCTCACCTGCGCCCCGGTGTGAGCCAAGTGATGCTCACTGCGCCCGCAAAGGACATCCCCAACATTGTCTATGGGGCCAACCAAAAAACGCTTAATCTTGCCAAGGACAAGATATTTAGTGCGGCATCTTGTACCACGAATGCCATTGTGCCTCCTTTACAAGTGTTGGATGATTTGTTTGGTGTAGAGAAAGGTCATATCGAGACCATTCACGCTTACACCAATGACCAAAATTTATTGGACAATTTCCACAAAAAGCCTAGACGAGGACGTGGCGCGCCTATCAACATGGTTTTGACCACCACGGGAGCAGCCAAGGCCGTCGCCAAAGCGTTGCCTCAATTAAAAGACAAATTAACCGGTAATGCCGTTCGTGTCCCCGTTCCGGATGGTTCTATTGCGATTCTTAATTTGACGCTCAAGAAAAAAGTGACGGTGGCTCAAGTAAATGGCGCCTTAAAAGAAGCCGCACTTACCGGACCACTAGTCGATCAAATTCAATATTCGGATGACACTGAGTTTGTATCTACCAGCTTGATAGGCTCCACTACGGCGTGCACCATTGATGCGCCTTCGACTATTGTCTCAAAAGATGGCCTGTCCGTGACTATTTATGCTTGGTATGACAATGAACATGGGTATTCATCTCAAGTTGTTCGGTTGGCCAAGATGGCGTCGAAAGTATTGCGATTTGTACCTTTTTAATCGGTATGACGGTTTAACGGTTTAACGGTACAACGAATACATAAAAATAAAAATCCGCACCCAAAATAATTGGATGCGGATTTTTTATGGTAAGAGCAGAAGACTTAACCGCCTACTCCACCGGTTTTAGTGATTCTCCATCTATTCGATGGTTAATTTCCGATAGATATATCCGTCTTTGGACTCCACTTTTAGAAAATATATGCCCGGAGCCATACCCGACATATCAATTTCTATTTTTCCGAAAGGTAAACCCTGACGCTCATATACAAACTCTCCAAGTGAATTGAGCACACGAACATCTATTGGCATTCGGTGATGCAAAGCTAAGTAAAACAACCCGGTACTCGGATTGGGATAGACTTCCAAACCGGAAGCCCATGCCGGCTCAACATTTCCCGTAACAAACGGAATGTTCACCTCCTTTTCTACTTGACATCCTTTGGCATCCGTCACCACCACCACGTAAGTCCCCGGTAAAACACTCCCTAAAGAATCAGTAGAACCGACTAAGGTGCCATTAAAAAGCCATTCTACCGTATAAGGCCCCATTCCTCCTACGTAGGAAACTACTTCCGCCGAACCGTCTGCGATGGTCTCTCCGGACGCAGATGTAGTGACCACTTCAAAGTTGATAAATGGAATGCATTCTTCAATAATTATCGAAGCATCCGCCTTACAACCTGAACTGCAAGTAGCGGTCACGCTGTAAGTACCCGGTTCGATAACCGAAATCATCTGCCCTGTCATCCCATTATTCCACAAATAAGTAGCCGTGTCACAAGAAGCATCCGCTACCAAAGTAACTATAGAATCATTACAGCATAACCCACCATTTTGAGAAAGGCTAAGGTCTTCTGCTTCAAAGGTAAGCACCACAGTGGATTCCGCTACGGTACAAGGTCCATTTCCATCCGGATCGTTAGTGGTCAATTGTAACTCGACAAAGCCCGCGGCTATTTCTGCATCTGTAGGTGTATAGATGGCATTAAGAGTGGCATTATCAGGATTGTAAGAACCTAAACCACCATTCCAGGTTGCACTCGTTGCGCTTCCGCCAAAACTACCGGACAATTGCACCGGCTCACCATTACAAACGGTCTGATTCTGCCCTGCATCAACTGTCGGCGGATTAGTACAGCCACAATCTTCCACCGTTATTACAGTTTCGGCAGAATTAAAGCATCCATTTTCATCTTCATAGAAATAGGTAATGACATGAGTTCCTAGTCCTGCTATTGACGGATCAAATTGCGACCCGACTACACCGTCTCCACTAAAGGCGCCACCTGCCGGAGACCCAACCAACGAATAAGGGTCAGCATTTTCGCATAAGTCCGGAACAGATGCTATACTCACATTGGGTGACGGGTTAATGACAATATTAACGTCAGAGATGGCGGCTTCGCAGGGGCCATCTCCATCCGAATCATCCGTCTGTAAAAACAACGTCACTCCACCCTGCCATATTTCTTCATCACTCGGCCAATAGACCGCATTCAAGGTATTGGCATCCGGATCAAAACTTCCGTTTCCTCCACTCCAAGTACCCATCGTCGCCCCACCGCCAATGGAACCGTTTAATTGGATACCATTGCTCAAGTTACCGGTACAAACCGGATCTACCGTACCTGCGTTAGCAATAGGAGGATTGGGGCAATCGCATATTTCTATGGCTACCACTTGCTCATAATCTAACGCACATTGTCCGATATCCGAATGAAAATGAATAACGGTATCTCCGGGAATGGAAAGATCGATGGCTGCCGGCTCCCAGTATCCTACAACACCATCTAGGGACATCGTAGGTAAATTAACGATGGAGTCCGCAACACAATAAGGCCCATAAAATTGAAAATGTGGCTCCACCAGCGGATAAACAACAATCATCATTTCAACAGTTTCGGCACATTGGCCATCATCCGGTGTAAAAAATACCGTTTGAGTTCCTTCCGAAGGAACAAATGGGTTAATATTCCAAGTACCGGAAATATCTTCGTTAGAGGAGGAAGGCAATACCACAGGGGCATCGCTTTCGCAAAATGGTCCAATGTCGTCAAAAGTCGGAATAGTCACCGGTGTTGTCGTCAAATTTACCGTCAAACTCGCTTGGCAGCCGGCGGCATCTACGGCTGATACCGTATAAGTTCCCGCACCCAATCCGTCAATATCTTCTCCTGATTCACCGTTTGACCAAGAGTACAATACATCCCCATTGCTGCCGGTGGTGGTAATATCAATACTCCCATCCAAAGCACCGGCACAAGACTCATTGATGTGTGTTTCCGAAAGGGCTAAAGTACAGCCGGGCGCTGAAATACTAAAACTACAATCCATTGCGCAGCCCGAAGCATCCGTCACCAACACATTGTACGTACCGGTCGAAAGACCTTGGAAAGTCGCACTTCCTCCTGTCGTGCTTATGGTTTGACTACTGCCTCCCAATACCGCTACATACGGGGCGGTACCTGAAGTGACCTGCACACTCCCCACTCCATCCGAACCACCCGGCACCGTCACATCACTCACGACCGAACAAGCAATAAGCAACGCATCTGCTTCCGTAACCGTAACCACTTCCGTGCCTGTACAACCATTGACTCCATCCGTAGCCACTACGGTATAATCACCGACACCACACGCTACTACAGTTGCCTCCGACGTAGCGACACCAGTGGGGGCATTCCACACATAGGTCACTTGATTATTTGCACTACTCGCCGTTATATCCACACAAGGATTCTCGCAGGTCAAAATAGGATTATCGGGAGAGACACTAAAATTGGGAGCAGTTATATCTTCCTCCACGAAAATTCCTGTCGAAAAAGTACATCCGTTGGTCGGATTGGTGACTTCCAAAGTATATGATCCCGGCTCATTCACATCGATGTTTGCTCCGTTTATGATTGTGCCCGTCGGGGTTTCCCAAGAATAGGTCACACCGGGTGTCGCAGAAAAACCATCAAGCCCTACAACCGGATTTGCGCAAGTAATAGGTCCGGAAGCCGTAGCCGTCACGCCTTCCGGCGGACTGGTATTCGATAAAACCGTGAGATCTAAGTATTCAGCACATCCGTTTTCGGGATTGGTCACCATAAAGACATAATCTCCGGCTACATCCACCAAAATGGTTGGGGTTGTCGCTGAAAAGTTTTGGGGACCTGTCCACAAAAAGTTTACGCCCGGTGTACTAGACCCGCCCACAATTTCTAATTCAGGCTGCGCACAGGTCAATACATTTGTTGTTGCAAAAGTGGCAGAAATATCGGGGAGCTCGGTATCTTCAATAATCGTAATCTCCTCCGATGCCGTACATCCATTCTCCGTATCCACGACAACCAAGCTATAAGTTCCACCCATACTGACCGTAACATCTGCTATCGTTGCCGAAAAACCATTAGGCCCAGTCCAAGAAAAAGTCACGCCGGGTGTATTGGAACTTCCAATTAAAGAAAGAGAAGTCTGCAGACAAGTCAACACCACCCCGTCGGGTTCGGAGATGGAGATATCCGGCGTTGCACCGGTCATGGTCACACTTACAGATTCCGATGATTCACATCCGGTATTGTTATTGGTAATGGTCAAAGTATAAGTACCGGCGGCACCGACTGTCGGAGTCAAAGTGTGCTCACCGGATATGATAGCGCCTCCTTGTGTCGTCCATTGATAAGCATACTGCCCTCCTTGCGAGGAGGCCGTCGCATTAATGACCGTCGTAGAGTTGGTACAACTTAGCGGAGTCGGTGGGCTAATACTAATCGTCGGGTATTCCGGAGCATCAAAAGTAACGGATGTACTGACCGTACAGCCGACATTATCTGTAATCGTTAATCCATAAGTACCGGGGCCTACGCCGGACAAAGTAGATAAAATCGAACCGTCACTCCACAAAAAATCATATCCCGGATGTCCACCATTCGGATTATATCCTACCGCTCCATTATTGCCTCCACCGGCACAAGTGACCGGCTGATAAAAAGTTTGGTTGGGATTAATAGGATCGCCTTCATCAACAAAAATATTCGTCAGAGTGCCTGTACCCGTACTGCCATTATCCGAAACCGTAACAGAATATAGCCCCAAAGGAATATTTTGTAAATCTTCCGTAGTCGCCCCGTTACTCCAAGCGTAGGAATAGTCACCCGAGCCACCGGACACACTAATGTCTATACTCCCTGTTGATTCCCCGGCGCAATTGACATCTTCAACATTCACTAAAGTTACATCCAAATTAACCAATGCCGGACAACTATTGTGAAAGGCATACAAACCGGCGGTACTTTGCTGCCCCACCAAAGTAATCTCATGATTGGAACAAATACCATAAATTGTCGGCCAAAAAGCCACCTGATAGACGCTGGTCTGCGAAGCGTCATTGATGATTGGATAGGGAGTGCCGTCCACCCAATTTCCTTGAGTAGAGCTATTACAGCCGCTACTACCGTAGAGACAGTCCAAATTAGTATTGGCATCCCCTTCAATAAAGAAGACACGTACTTCATTTGTCCCATTCGGGCCATAAGAATTATAAAGGTCTTCTAATGCTCCTGAATTATGATAATTCCAACACGGGCCGCACCACGTTGCCGAAAAATCAATAAACACCGTGTAGCCCGAATCCAAATAAGCATATAAATGATGAGAATTTCCATTAATATCCGTCAATGTCCAATCCGGAGCCGTGCTTCCGTTTGGGAGTTGGGCCAAAACCCCGCTGGTGGACAAAATGGCGAACACCCAAAAAAGTAAGATTTTTTTCATAAGAATGATTTTAAAAAGTTGTATATTAAAGACAAGGCACACCTTCCATCTATACCTCAAAAAAATGCAAACCAATACACCGTTACACCGCTACACCGCTACACCGCTATACCGCTATACCGTTAAACCGTTAAACCGTTAAACCGCTAATCAGACCCCATGAACACATCCATCGCTGCTTTCATCGAATATTCCATTTCTCCGTTCTCACCTTGTAAAGATTTTGATTGAACTTCCACTTCGCTAAATTCACATGACTCTCCAACTTTTCTTCCAAATCGTCATCGAGTACCGGAAAAAAGTCTATTCCTGTCATTTCTTCTACTTCATCAATCGTCTTCACATAAGCCGTAAGGGGTTGATTACTCACCGCATTGGGAATAATAAAACCAATTCCCTTTTTCTCCGGCCCTTCGATATCCAATAAAACTTTGTAGTAATACCCCGGAACCGTCACCTTATTGGCACGGCCAATAGTCCCTAGATTATCCTTAAAAATAGGACCGGTCACCACATACAACTTATTATTCATGCGTCCCCAATCTCTGGCCAATTCTTCCAATTCCCGCCAAATCCCCCCGTTAAAAGAATGTACCTGCGGACTCATATTGGACATATAAAAACAATCTTCCATCGCCTTTTCAGAAAAAGCCATATCCGCCGCCGGGGCCAAATGCCCTTTATCATACCCGGAGCCTTTATAGTCCTTGAAAGTCGCCGAACCACTCTTTACCAAAGGGTCTTTTTCAAACCAATCCGTCCTATCGGCTTTTTTATTATTGAGCCGCTTTTTTGAAATAAAGTAAGTGACCCACTCCGCCTGCTCATTTTTTTCGTCGTAAGACAACGTGTAATATTCATGGCTCACCAATTCTCCATGCTTCACAGAAGGCAACAACAAGTCTCCGCCAGGCGACGAAGGCTCATCATCGTCCGATGGCACATTGATAACCACACGAGACTCCGGTTTTTTGGGAGCCCCCTTCTCAAAAAACTGAAAGGCACCATATAACAGCCCCATCAAAGTCAAGAATAAACCTGTCTTAATGGCTAATCCGCCTGATGCTTTTTCGTGGTTACGACGTAGTTTGGTCATCTTTTTGGTGTAAAGTTGCAAAAAAAAAATGTAACTATTTAGGTGCTCCTGTTTTTAGGCAGAAAATAGTCATTTTTGTGTATGTTGCTGCCCAATTTTTTGATGCGTAGCAAGGCTACGTGAGAAAAATTGGGCAAAAACAGGCGCGAAAAGGGCATTTTATGGCAAAAACCTGCGGGTACCTAAATAGTTACAAAATATAGAAGTAAGGAATCTGTTGGAATCATTTTCTTGAGAAAAGGAATTTTTAACAATGGTTCGGTAAAAAATGACCACATCAGATAATCCCCAACATAGGTGTTCAATACGGATAAAACATAGCCTTACGGCCAAAAATTTTGCCCATAAAAATATCCGGCCCAATGCCTCCAATGCTTCCAACAAAAAACCTATCTTCGCCAAAATCAAAGGGACTTCACAAATACATCAAAACATGCTTATCGTTTTCTCGTTATACTCCATGCAATTATACCAAAGAAGAAACTGAATGGGGGTCATCCAAAGACAAGGCATCAAGCAGACCATCGCTTTTATTTTTGGAGCCGTCATAGGTGGACTCAATAATATCATCCTTTTTCCCAAAGCTTTTGAACCGGATCAGATTGGATTGATTCGGCTATTTCAGGACTTAGCCTTGCTGGTGGCGCCTTTTTTGTTGATGGGCACGAGTGGACTCACCGTCCGGTATTTTCCCAAATTTAAGAATAATCAAAATGGACACAACGGCTACCTACGCTTGCTTTTGTCCATTGTGGGGGTAGGAATTATTCTTTTTTTGATTATTTTCTTGGGCTTCAAACCGCACATCATAGACTTCTACAAGGAGCGTTCGCCCTACATTGCTCAGTACTATTATTTTATGATTCCGGTCATTATCGGTTATGGGCTCACGGCATTATTTAACCAATATGCGAGCAATTTCTTGAGATTGACCGTACCGGTTATCATCGGACAGTTCATCAAACCCATCATGGCGATTTTAGCCATCGCCTACATTGGGCATTGGGTCACTTTTACGCAAGTGGTGACTGCTTTTTCCCTTTGGTACTTGGTGAGTTTACTGCTTTTGATACTTTATCTTCGATATTTGGGAGAATGGCATCTAAGTCCTTTTCGAAGTTTTCTAAACAAACCCCTACTCCTGCAGATGGGCAATTATGCGCTATTTGGCATCTTGGCATCCGTCGGCAGCAATTTGATATTTAAGCTGGATACCGTCATGCTGGCATCAATGACGGATCTTAGACAGACCGGCATCTATACCATCGCCGCTTTTATCGCCAGCGTAGTGATGATACCGACCAATTCATTAATTAGCATCTCCGCCCCTATCATATCCAAAGCCTGGCATGACAATGACTTAAAAGAAATCAATACGATCTACAAAAAAGCTTCTTTAAACCTATCCATCATCGGCTTGCTTTTTTTCGTACTTGTTTTTGCTTCTGTAAATGACTTATTTGATTTTATGCCAAACGGAGATATTTATCGGGTGGGCATACCCGTTATTTTCATTTTGATTGCCTCGCATTTTTTCAATATGATTACCAGTGTCAACACAGAGATTCTTGGGTATTCTTCTGCCTACAGAGTGAACTTTTACTTACTCATACTCACCGGCTTACTCAATATCGCCTTGAATTATTGGCTCATCCCCCGTTATCAAATTGTCGGCCCCGCCATTGCCACCGCCATATCCCTTTTTCTATTCAACCTTTCCAAACTCTTATTTATATACAAAAAATACGGACTTCATCCTTTCGGAAAAGGGCTGGGCCGTTTGTTTTTGGCCGCATTGATAACCTTTGGGCTGGCTTTCTTGCCTATCTCTACCGGGATACCCCTGATAAATATTGTCCTAAAATCTACCATTATCACCTTGGTATTTGTACTTTTGACCCTAAAACTGAATGTTTCATCGGACTTCACTAATTTGACCCTGAATTTTTTGAAGAAATTCAGCCGAAAGTAAATAAAATTGCGGTTTAACGGTGTTGCGGTGTTGCGGTTTAACGGTGTTGCGGCTTAGCGGTTTAAGAAGGGAGTTACGATTTACGATATACGAAATAAGATTTTTGAAGTGCTACCGCAGCGATGTGCAAAACAAAAAGTAAACACAAGACATGCCGACTCTCATAGATTACATACGCTTCCACAATAAATTACTTGCGTAATGATAAAAAAAATATTTTTCCTTTTGTTTTTCTTTTTTGCGCAAGCATCACAAGGTCAAGATTATACCATCAGTCTTTTGACTTGCTCTCCGGGAAGCGAATTGTATTCGACCTACGGGCATAGTGCAATACTTGTAGAAGACAATGGTTTGCACCGAAAAACAGTCTATAATTATGGTACTTTTGATTTTAACACGCCCCATTTTGCCATCAAATTTATCAAGGGGAATCTACTTTACATGCTTAGTCCGGAGCGATACAATGACTTCATTTATGAATATCAATACCAAGGACGGGGCATCATCGCCCAAGAATTGGAGATAAATCCGGCACAAAAAAGAAAAGTTGTCGCCTTTTTGGCCAATAATTTGAAGCCCGAAAATCGAACCTATCTCTACGACTTCTTTTTTGACAATTGCTCTACGAGAATACGCGATTTATTCGAAAAAGAATTGGGCATTCAATATCCGGGTTATACACCCAAATCCTCCTTTAGAACCTTATTAAAACCCTATTTGAGCGATACTCCGTGGTACCATTTTGGCACGGATTTAATCCTTGGGCGACCGACCGACGATATCGCCGACTTCCGCAATGAGATGTTTTTACCCGATTATCTATCCAAAAATTTGGCACAAGCCACCATCGACGGCCATCTATTGCTCAAACCCGCCCAAACACTCTTACCACGCACATACACCACCGAACCATCGCCCGTCAACACCCCACTTTTCACCATGATTGGGATATTACTTCTAAGTCTTTTGGTGAGCTTCAAGGGAGGACTGACCGGCCGGAAGATTTTTGACACCATTTTGTTTGGAGCGGCGGCCCTTTCCGGGCTTTTATTTACATTTATGTGGACATCGACCCAGCATGAAGTATGTTATGAAAATTATAATTTACTCTGGGCTAATCCTTTATTCTTTTTTTTACCGATATTTGCCTTGCGGAAAAAAGAAACGACGTGGAAAGTAGTGTTTGGCTATACCGTGCTGGTTGGTCTGCTGTGGTTTTTGGTGCCCCAAAAATTGCCCGTCGCTCAATTTTTCTTTTTACTTGCGTTAATCGTTCGTAGCGGACATCACGCAAAATTATTTTTCAAATCCACAAATAGCTGAAGCATGGAAAATGTTTTATTAGAAGTAAATAATCATATCGCCCAATTAACCATTCATCGCCCCAAAGCCCTCAATGCCCTCAACAAACAAACCATTGCGGAGCTAAGCGAATCTTTGGATCCCCTTGCGGAAAATCCCAAAGTACGCGTACTCATCATAACCGGTAGCGGGGAAAAAGCCTTTGTGGCCGGCGCAGATATTAAAGAGTTTGCGGGTTTTGACGTAAAAGAAGGGGCGCAATTGGCCGCAGCAGGTCACGAAATGCTTTTTGACAAGATTGAAAATTTTCCCAAGCCGGTCATTGCCGCAGTCAACGGTTTTGCACTTGGTGGCGGCTTAGAATTAGCCATGGCCTGTCATTTTCGCATCGCTTCCGACAATGCCCGATTAGGTTTACCCGAAACGTCATTGGGACTCATCCCCGGATATGGCGGTACCCAACGCCTTCCCCAACTGGTGGGCAAAGGAAAAGCCATCGAAATGATTACAACAGCGTCCATGATTACGGCCCAAGATGCCTACAAATGGGGCTTGGTCAATCAGGTCGTTGCACCCGCCGAGTTGGCGGACACCTGCCAAAAAATTGCCCAAAAAATTGCCTTCAATTCTCCGATGGCCGTGAGTGCCGCCTTGCGGGCCATTTCCGGCGGATTCAATGACAAAGTAAACGGCTACAACATTGAAATCAGTGAATTTGGAAAATGCTTCGGGACGGACGATTTCAAAGAAGGAACCATTGCTTTCTTAGAAAAACGAAAGCCTAATTTTTAGTTATTGTTAGTCGGGACACAACTTGCGGCTATCAATTACTTGGTTTCCGCACCATGCTAAAATTTTGTCCAATACTCAGCTTCTTGTTCACTTCAACTTATTAAACACCACCAAAATCAATTTTATGTCCACAGTTACAGCCGCCATTAAAGACGGATATATATGTATTGCCAGTGAATCTCAAACTTCTTTTGGGCGTTCCAAAATCCCGGATGAATACTTGCAGAATGATGCCAAATTATTTGAGTGGGGCCCTTCTGTCATTGGGCTGGTCGGGAGTGTATCAATGTCGATGGTCTTGCAGGATTTAATCCTAAAAAGCAAAAAAACACCTAGCTTGTCTTCACCCGAAAAAATATTTGCTTTTTTTAAGACTTTACATCCCAAACTCAAAAAAGAATACTTTCTGCAAGCCAAAGAAGATGATGACGACCCTGTGGAGACATCCAGATTTAGTCTGCTTATTGCCAACAAGTACGGGTTATTTGGGGTTGATCCCATGCGCGAAGTCTCTCATTACAATAAATTTTGGGCAATGGGTAGCGGCATGAGATATGCATTAGGCTCCATGTTGTCCGTTTATGATTTAGATGATTTTGATGCGACCCGGATTGCGGAAGCAGGAGTACGGGGGGGAGTGACTTTTGATATTTATTCCGGCGGCGAAATCAAGTCTAAAACCATCAAATTGATTAATAAAAAGTAACTTTGTCGTAAGACATTTTAAAATTAGAGATAGATGAAAAAACTGACTCCTTTACTCCTTCTTATTTGGGTACTTGGCTCTGTGCTCACATCCTGCGAATCCAAAGCACAAAAACAAAGCTTAGATGAACAAATTACCGCCATAAATAAAATGCTTGTTGATTCCAACCAACAAATCATCCAAGCCAATGCTTATCAGTTTGTTGAGCTTACGCAAAAATATATCCAAGAAGAAAAGACGGACTCAGCCAAAGTCATCAAATATGGCATTCAAGGAGCCGAAGTAGCAGTCAATCTAGGTGCCTACCCAAAAGCTTTAAAGAGTTATGATTTGCTCATCGAAAAATACCCCAATAATCCCAAGGTCGTAAGCAATGCGCTTTTTGCGAAAGCCTTCATCCTTGAAAACCACTTGCATGATGTCGATGCCGCCCGAAAATTATATCTAAGTATCCAAAAAAAATATCCTAACCAAGAAATAACTAAAAACATCAAGGCCACCTTGGAAAATCTAGGCAAATCAGAAGCCGAACTCCTAGAAATGATTAAAAACAAACAAAAATAATATGGATATTCAAACAAAAAAAAGACTCAAACAAAAAATTATCCAAGAAATGAAATCCACCAACCGTGATATTTTACAGCTTGAAGAACAAACCAAACCCATCTCGCCGGACGATTCCATCGGTAGAATCACAAGAATGGATGCCATCAACAATAAAAGTGTTGCCGAATCCAGCTTACGCATGTTACGGAAGAAACTAACCAATCTACAATTAGCGTTAAGCAAAATCGATGAAGAAAACTTCGGGCAATGTATCTCTTGCGGCAAAAGCATCAACGAAAAACGGCTGATGTTTATGCCCGAAAGTAGGTATTGTATTCTCTGTGCCCAATAAATCGCCTTCTTCCGCCAAACCGGTTGCACCACGTCATAAAGTACTCCTACCGTCCCCTATCCGTTTTTTTTGCTGCTTCAATAATGGCGACAAAATCGTCTGCATGGAGAGAAGCTCCACCGACTAATCCACCATCCACATCTGGTTGCTTAAAGATTTCCAAGGCATTACTTGGCTTGACACTTCCACCGTACAAGATGGATGTGCCGGACGCCAAATCTTCGTTCATTTTCTTTTTGATGGCTGCACGAATGGCAAAGTGCATATCTTGTGCTTGTTCGGGGCTGGCTGTGCGGCCTGTACCGATGGCCCAAATAGGCTCATAGGCAATAATCACCTGCTTAAACTCCTCCGGAGACAACTTAAAAATTGTCGCAGACAATTGACGCATGACATATTGAAAATGGGTTCCTTTTTCACGAACCGCCAAAGGCTCCCCACAGCAGAATATTACTTTTCTGTTATGCAAGATGGCTTTTTTAGTCTTGGCCAAAAGCAGGGCATTGGTTTCTTTAAAGTATAATCTCCTTTCGGAATGCCCGATAATGACAAACTTAGCACCGATGTCTTCCAGCATTTCCACAGAAATCTCTCCTGTATAAGCCCCTCTATCTTCTTGGTGCATATTTTGAGCAGCTGCAAAAAATCCTTTGTGTCCTTTGAGTTGTTTTTGGGTCTGAAGCAAATGAGTAAAGGGCGGGCCAAAAATAACTTTCACATTTTCCGGCTTGGTTTTTTTCAAGACATCTTTGACTAATTGTTTACCACTCTTAGGTGTCGTATTCATTTTCCAATTACCGGCAACAATAAATTTTCTCATTTTTTTGCGCAAAGGTAAACATTACCTAATTAAATTCCAAAAAGTCAAGAATTAGCGATACCGATATATCGTAAAGCCGTTACACCGTTACACCGCGTTACGCCGTTAAACCGCTACACCGTTAAACCGTTACACCGCTACACCATTACACCGTTACACCGTTACACCGTTACACCGTTAAACCGCTACACCGCCACACCATTGAACCAAAATTCCGAAACTTAACCAAAACATCCGCATCAACCATACCGACCATCCTCCCGTTTCCGTGTCAAAATTCCAAAAAATTGAATCCAAAAACCAAGAAAACTAATTATCCATATCGCCATCGCTATCCCCACAAACAACCTATAATTCATTGGCATCAACAAGGGCAAAGCGACCCGAAACACCACCACTCCTATGACCCCCCAAAACAACCAGCGTATCGACTGCAATTCTTCTAAGATACTTCGCCCCGTATGCCCAAAACTCACGCGAGCCATCATACTCATCGTCATCATGCCTATGCCGCCTATCGTAAAAGTATGCAAACTCAAAAATGGTGAATAATGGAAAAAGTATTGACCGATTCGCACCAAAAAAGCCACCGTTAAGAACGAATAACTTACATACAATGACCACAATAAATGACGGGTCCAAATACCTTTATCGTACCACTTAATCAAGCGCTCCGCATGGAGTATCAAGAGAATGGCGGCCAGCACAATAGCCACTTCTTGCTGTTGAAAAAATAGCTCATTGACAGAAAAAAGAATAAACAAAGGTATTACAATACGATCCTTAAAGTCTATAGCACGCACCGGCTTCCGGAGCCGCAAAGCACTGCTTATAAAACTAGGGACAAGCCGTCTGGCAAAAACAAAAATCAAATTCAAAATCAAATATAAACCGATATAAATGGCCGTTCGCGGCGAAAAATTTAACCAACCGAAAGTACTCAAATAATACCCCACATTAATCATTAACAACAAAAATAAAATCACTAATACCGCCCATTGTCGATTCATCTTTCGATGGAGAATAGGTGTCGCTATCACCAAAAACAATAATCCACCAAACATAATATCGCCAAAAGCTTGAAAATAGGCCAAAGGTCTTGTAATAGGCGGTGTCCTCCCCAATAACCAAAACACGACCAAACTTAACAACAGATACCCATCCGCTGTTTGTAACTTGGTCCAATTTCGCACCGCCGTCAACAAAAATCCCGCTATGACCGCTAAGCCATATCCATAAATCATCTCATGCCCATGCCATAACATACTGGAAACCTGCATCGGGAAGTCCCATTGAAAAAGGTACATCCCCATCCACAAAGTCATCGCCACCACCGCATAACCACTCGCCAAAAGAAAAAAAGGTCGAAATCCCGTTTGTAAAAAGGCTATTTTCGTCGTCTGCCGGAAAGATTCCAAGCCTATATTTATTTTCATGTCAATGACAAATTTACACCTAGCTGACCAAGTAAGCTAAAAAGAAACCAACCAAAATGGTCAGCATTTTAAGCAGGGAGAAATGATGATGTTTACCGGCATCCTCATCATTCTCAAACAAAATCAATGTAGAGATATGAAAGAAAGCCCCAATCAAAATAGCCAAAAATATACGCATCACCTCCACATCGGTCTGCCAATGACTCCCCAGCCACGCACCCAATGGAGACATCATCGCAAACAACAGCAAAAGCAATATCGCTTTGGCCCGTCCGATGCCTTGAGTCACCAACAACACACTCAACGCAAAGGCAGCAGGTGCCTTATGCACGATTATCGCCCAAAATAAATCATCTCCATGGTGATGATGTCCCACTGCTGAAAAGCCACTAATCGGTAAGCCCTCCAAAAAGGCATGTAAACTCAAGCCGAGAAGCACTTGAAACACATAGACCAATTGATGATCATGGGAATGGGTATGGATATGCCCGTGCTCGACCCCTTTAGACAAATATTCAAAGGCAATTTGCAATAAAAAGCCGACCAACATCCAAATTCCTATTTTTGCGGAAGCTCCAATATACACCGATGGAAGCAAACTCATCACCGTAATGCCTAGAATATAGGCTGCCGTAAAACTCAAAGCTATCGGCAAGAGTACTTTACGGCTTCCGCCAAAAAGAACACCACCTGCTCCACCCAGCAGGACTACAGCCACCAAAATAACGTATTTCCATATTTCCATAAGACCTTACTTAATCACCCCCAAAGAAAAATTCATAAAGCCATGCCATCAATAATCCATAACTGACTCCGACAAGCGACCCACCCAATATATCCAACGGATAATGTACCCCCACATAAACCTGGGCATAACTAATCATAAATGCCCACAAAAACAATCCATATCGTACCCATTTCGGGCGCTGAAAAATGGTAAACATCAAAAACACCGCAATCGCAAAATGGTTGGCAGCATGAGAAGAAGTAAAACTATAACCACTTCCGCAATGAGCGAGCAAGTGCATATCCGGAATATCTGCCATGGTCTGACATGGACGTGGTCGCTGTACCGTTTTTTTGATGAGTTCACTACTCGTCAAATCAGCCAAAGCCACTGTCATCAACAACATCCCTATAAAAAACCACCGTTTTTTATGCAAATTGACCAGTGCATAGGTCAACAAAAAGACATAAAACGGAGCCCAAAACAGCTTTTCTCGAAATAAAGGTAAGATTACATCAAAAAAAGAGTTGCTCCAATGTATATTGATGAGTTCAAATAGATATCGATCCAAGTCTAACAAATCTCCCATTTGCGCTTTTTCTGACGGCAAATGTAGGCATTATTTGGCACTCCCCCAAAACTATAGGTGTGTATAACAGATTGCACAAAAAACAATATTTTAGACTGGACTGGTGGTAGTCATAACTTGCTATGCCTCCAAAATCCGCCTTGATTAAGAAAAAATTTGAAGCTTGTTTTTAAATAATAACACCTACTAAAAATTTCAAATTTTCCCTTACTCTGCGTTGGTTTTTCCAACATAGCTTGCTATGACTTGCAGATTAGTTATGCTTTTATCCCGCCTACGTTGCGGGCTACAAAGATGTCACTCCTATGGAGCTTGAATTGACCGTAATTTTGAAAAAGATGCAATCTGTCATACACACAAACTACCGGAAACCCCCTTAACCTTCGAAATGAAAGGAAAGCGTGAAAGCTCTTGAAACGACTTTATCCAAAACGGTCGATTGATTGAGACTTTCATTATGGAGTAAGACGTTGCCCAGCCCATGTGAATACTTTATCTCCGGAGAAAAGATAAAAAACGGAAAGAAAAATTGGACGCCGGCACCTACTTCGATGGCAAAATCAGTAGGCGATATCTTTAGTATTTCATCCGCCTGACGGGTACGGCTCTCATTCGCTACATCAAAGGAATATTTAACACCCGAGATGATAAAAGCTCTTTTGTCATGGTATGGTGCGGACTTAAAGCGAACTTGGAAGGGCAATTCAACCATAACGGAGCCGACTTTACGCTCTCTAGGGGCGATTGTTTTTGGCACCGAATATTGGAGATTCCTTTCGGAAAAAGACAAGGTCGGAAGCAACCTGAAATCAAAATAATCTCCAATTTTTAAATTGGTCACAATGCCCAGATTAAAGCCCGGACCTTTCACGCTTTGCACCCGATAAATACTATCGTTGCCGATAAAATCATTGGAACGAAATACCCGATAATCAGATCGATTAATACCAAGTGTGATCCCAAAATAGTACGGCTTTTGCTGAAAATCCAGATAATTATAGTTAGAACTCTGAGCGAAAGAGAACGTAACAACAAATAAAAGTAAAGCGGTTATTATTTTTTTGCGATGTACAACGAACATATTCCAAATGTTAAAGGCTTACAAACTGCATTTTTAAAGCCCACTTGTTCCAAAATCTTAATAAAATCATCTCCTTCCGGAAAAGCAGTCGCAGATTCAAACAAATAGCGGTAAGCTCTGTCATCCTTAGACATCAACTTGCCCGCAGCAGGCAATACATAACGGAAGTACAGTTTGAATAATTGCTTAAAAGGAAAAGTTTTAGGTTTTGAAAATTCTAAAACAAAAATCCGACCATCTTTTTGCAAAACCCGGTGCATCTCGGATAACCCCTGCTCCAAATGTTCAAAATTACGCACCCCAAAAGCAACTGTCGCCGCTTCAAATTGACCGGTTTCAAAGCTCAAATTTTCGGAGTCTTCTTCTTTCATGGTCACTTTGTTCTCAAGTCCTTCCTTTTTGACCTTTTCAGCGCCAACCTTGAGCATTCCCGGTGATAAATCAATGGCCATTACAGAGGCTTTCTTCATTTTTTTGGCTATAGAAATAGCCACGTCGCCGGTCCCCGTTGCCACATCTAAGATTCGGGTCGCCCCCGTTTTATTCAAATGCCTCAACATCGTCTTGCGCCAAAGCCGGTCAACACCAAAGGAAAGCGTCTTATTGAGCATGTCATAGGTGCCCGCAATGTTGTCAAACATATCTTTGACCTGCTCCTTTTTAGCCTTTTCATTCCCGTAAGGGGTGATATCTTCTATTTTCTTTTCCATAATCGCCGGCAAAGGTAGTGTTTTTTGGAGTTTCGCCGCAGCTTAACCGAAAGTGTTTGCACAAAAATATTTCAACAAAGAACAAAATGACGCCAAAACCAGTTCTATTATTTCATCAAACTTAACTGTTTAGGTACTCCTATTTTTTGGCAGAAAATAGGCATTTTTGTGTCTGTTGACCTTGCCTACCGATCTGGTAGGGGTACAATTTTCGATGCGTAGCAGGGCTTCGTGAGAAAATTTTAGTAAAAACAGGCCTGCAGAGGCAGGCAAGCCTGCAAGGGCAAACCTGCGAGTACCTAAATAGTTACCATCAAACGACAATACCCGAAAAATGAATTATATCGTCTATGATTTGGAAGCGACATGTTGGGCCGGTCGCCCACCCGGCATGGTACAAGAAGTCATAGAGATTGGCGCTTATAAGATTGATGACTATGGGAAAGCCGTTGACAAATTCAGTCAATTCATCAAACCACAAGCCCACCCCGTCCTATCCTTGTTTTGTAAGCAACTCACCGGTATCTCTCAAGTAGATATCAACAAAGCCAAGGATTATCCACGTGTCATCAATGAATTTCTTGATTGGATTGACATCGATGAAGATTATTTGCTCTGTTCTTGGGGAGATTTCGACCGAAAAATCTTTATCAAAAATAATCAAATGCATCGAATGGAGACTGATTGGCCCGAAAATCACATCAATCTCAAAAGCCAATATTATCGCATTCGTAATTTCTCAAAACCTGTCGGCCTCCAAAAAGCTTTGCGCAAAGAGGGATTTGAATTTGACGGAGAACCACACCGAGGCATCGATGATGCTTATAATACGGCTAAGATATTTATACGCTTGATGGATTATTGGAGTTTTTGAATGGATGGAGGTCTTTGGGGCGCTCCCTGCGGTCGCTTTTGGTCTTTGGGGCGCAACAAGCTGCTTTTGGTCTTTGGGGCGCAACAAGTTGCTTTTGGTTCTTGGGGCGCAACAAGTTGCTTTTTGGGGGATTGCTAAAACTTAAAGTATGGAAACCAAGTTTTATAAACTATTGACCATCAACCTTTTTCCTTCAACCATTGACCTTTTACCATTCTCCTTTTAAATTTCCGGCTTTTCTTGTGCCCGTGTTCGTCTTCTTTCCTTCATATACTTTCTGAATTTATTTACATTGACATTGTGCCCGCTTAAGGTTTTGGCGAAAGCATGCCTTCCTGTGGTGTTGGGCTGGGCACAAAAGAAAATGTAATCCGTATCATCAGCATTTAACACCGCATCAATACTGGCAATCGAAGCCATACTAATAGGCCCGGGGGGCAAACCTTCATATAAATAAGTATTGTACGGGGATTCAAAGTTCAAATGATAATTGGTCACCCGTCTGGCTCCAAAATCCTTGGAAGCAAAAACACAAGTCGGATCCGCTTGTAACTTCATGCCTTTTTTGAGCCTATTCAGATAAACCGAAGCGATTTTGGGCTTCTCCGGATTATAATTGGATTCTTTTTCGACGATTGATGCCAAGGTATAGACTTCTTCAGGGGTTAGGCCCAAAGCTTTAGCCTTGGCCAAGCGATTGTTTTTTGCCCAAAACTTATCTCTTTCTTTAATCATTCTTTTGATAAATGATCTCGGGGTGGTATTCCAATAAAGCTGATAAGTATTGGGGATAAATATGGTTGTTACTGTTTCTTTTGTTAAATTAAACTCTTTTAGAGAATCATCGGAAGTCATAAACTTGACCAAGTCTTCGGCGCTAGGTTCTATATATCGAGCGGCCTTTTTGGCGATATCTTCCGGCAATCGTTCATCGGTCAAAATCACTTTTACCGGTTCTTGCTTGCCTATTCTTAAGTGGTTGATTAACTGGCGATTGGTCCAATTTGGATGTATCTTAAACCGTCCGGATCTTACCGGCCTTTTGTCGAAAGACATCTTTTGGGCTACCCACTCAAAATCACTACGGTTTGCAATAAAACCTTGGCGGGTTAAAGTATCCAATAATCCTTTGTAAACCGTGCCGGAAGGAACATACAAAAAGTCTTGCGCTAACTTTGACGGGACATTGGGTAAAAATAACTTCCGAAAATAGCTATACCCCAAAAAAGCCGACAACAATACAGCGAAAACAATCGCTACGAGTAATGCCTTCCAATTAATCGATCTTGGTTCTTTTTCTTTTACCATTTGGCTATTTCATTGATTATGGGTGCAAGATATATAATATTTTGAAAATATGACCAACTCAAGGCTTATCACCTTTCCCTATATTACCATCTGACTGCCTCTAGCCGAATCCCCTTATGTTTCAGCAAACGCAAAACCCCTTTTTGTCCGGGCAGGTGCCCCACACCTATACCGATAAAGGTAGGATTTTGCCGAATAAGGAGGGCAATTTGTTCCGCCATAAAGACATTCCGGTCATAAAGCATGGTATGCTTCATCTTACCAAGCTGCTTTTTGGTTCTTAAATACAGGCTTTGAATATCTTGATTTTGATAATAACCACTTAATTTTTGATACTTTTTGCGTAAGCGCGGAAGACTAGAAATCGCACTTCTAACACTCCGAAAGGAAGTTTCCAAATCAATATCTTTGAAAATATCATGCTGCATAGATGCCGGCTCAATGGCCAACATCTGCTTGCCTTGCCCTTTGGCGTATTCCCAAATGGTCAAATCCAAAGACTGGGGTTCATCAGTGCCCATCAACGCACTTTCGATTTGGCTCATCAAAAGCATCGGATGAAAAAAGGTCCACATATCATAAATCTGGGGTATTTCCTTGCGGATAAAACGATCCAAATGCCGCCATTGGTTGTCAGATAAAATCTGTTGATATCGCTGGGCATAAGCCGGATCGAATTGTCCTTCCAACTGGGCTTGTGCCAAATCATCCAAATTGGATTCGCCGGCATAGGCATCACATCGGTCAATCAACTCCTTAAATGTGGCTAAACCGGCAAAAGCGAAGCGGGTTTGGATATGAATCGTCCCCAGCAAATAAGAACTATTCGGATTATCCTTAGAAGTCAACTTCCAAAGAATAGATGGCTCAAGCATTTTTTTGGGGACTTGTCATATTCTAGAACGAATAGTACCGAGACTATTCATAATCAAAAGGCAAAACCTTGGTATTTTTGACTGAAGAAAGCGTCATTAAGGTCTTCATGCGCTCAATACCGGAAATTTGAGACAACTCTTTAAACAATAACTCTTCATAAGTTGGGATATCCTTACAGACAACCTTTAGCAAGAAATCCGCTTCACCGGTCACAATATAGCACTCAGTCACCTCATCTATAGCCATGATTTTTTCTTGAAACTCTTTTAGCGAGTTTTCTTTTTTTAGCGCAAGCGAAACCAAGACAAAAGTAGTCACATTTAATCCGATAGCATGCAAATTGACATGGGCATGATAAGATTCTATGACATTGGTTGATTCTAATTTTTTTACCCGTTCCAACGTAGGTGCAGGGGACAAACCAATTTTTCGCGAAAGCGTCAGATTGGTCACTTTACTGTTTTCTTGAAGAATTTTTAAAATCATCAAGTCAGTTTTGTCTAGTTTGTCAGTCATAATAATTTTGTCAGGTTAATATACAAGAAGCAAAGTAACAAAGAAACGGTTAGAAAAGCACAAAGTTTACTGTTAACCTATTCTTAAAATTCCTCCAAAACACAAAGAAACAGTGCCAAACTTCCATTTAGCACTGTTTTTTCATCTTTATGGAGTCCATTATGGGAAAATTCCCATAGAAATATAATCGTTGGCAATCTTATTGAGAGAAACCAAAAAAGCAGCCGTCCTCAAGTCTTCGACTTTTGATCTTCTCTTCCACATCGAGCGGATATCTTTGTAGGCAGAAATCATGGTTTCTTCTAAACCGGAGCGCACCAAATCAATTTCGTCTGCACCTTTCGTCAAAAACTCTCTTTCCCGCTTGGATATTGTACCGCCGGTTGCTTTTAGGACAAAATCAACTAATTTGTCATAGGCGCGGGTATCAAAGCGTTTTTCCATCCGACCAAAACGCAAGTGAGATAGATTTTTTAGCCATTCAAAGTAGGAGACGGTCACCCCGCCGGCATTCAAAAAGAAATCAGGAATAATCATAACGCCCTTTTTCAAAAGGATTTTTTCACCTTCGAATGTCACCGGGCCGTTGGCTGCTTCACCAATCATTTTGGCTTTGATCTTGTTGGCATTTCCTTTGTGGATTACACTCTCCAAGGCCGCAGGTATCAAAATGTCACAATCCACATAAAGTGCATCGTCATTCTTTTTGAGTTTTTTGACACCAGGGAAAGTCATAATCGTTCCTTTTGCCTTACGGTGCTTTAACAATTTGTCAATATCGATACCATCCGGATTATAGATAGACCCTTCATATTCAGCGACGGCAACAATCTTTGCTCCCCCTTCATTTTGACAAATAGAACCGGCAAAAGAGCCCACATTACCTAATCCTTGCAAGGCGATGGTTTTACCTTCCATGCCGGGTGTCAGACCGATGGCTTTCATATCATCTTCGTAGGACAAGGCTTCTCTTAAGCCATAATAGACACCGCGTCCGGTCGCTTCATTACGTCCGTTGATCCCATATTGGGTTACCGGCTTACCGGTTACGCAAGCGGTGGCATCAATTTCGCCATGATTCATACTGGTATAGGTATCCAATATCCAGGCCATTTCTCGGGGACCGGTTCCCATATCCGGGGCCGGTACATCAATACCCGGGCCGATAAAATTCTTACGTATCAATTCTGCGGTATAGCGTCGAGTGATACGTTCTAGTTCTTTCTCGGTATAATTTTTCGGATTAATTCTGATTCCACCTTTTGCTCCTCCAAAAGGGACATCCACTAAAGCACACTTAAAAGTCATCAAAGAAGCCAAAGCCATGACTTCATCTTGGTGTACGTGCGGAGAAAATCGAATTCCACCCTTTGTCGGCAGTCGGTGGTGACTGTGCTGGGCTCTGTAGGCTGTAATTACTTCATAACCTTTCCCTACTTTTACAGGAAAGCTCATTTTGTAGATGGCATTGGTCACTTTAATTTGAGACAACAATCCTTTCGGAATGTCACTTAGACTGGCCGCCTTACTAATGGAAGCACTGACGCTTTCATAAAAATTTGGTTGACTCATTATCCATTGATTGATTTGAGTGAAAAAATTAGATTTAACGATATGATGCGGCTATATGTGTATAGTGACAAAATAGTTAAATCTGCATTTGGTTTTATCTATTTCTCGCAGACCCATCTGTACTATTGAACCCTGCGAGAAATCAACGGCTAAGGTCAACGTATTTTCTTTCATTGCCAAATATTCTTTATTTTTTTTTTACTTTTTTAAAAAATAATTTGGTGGAAATTCCTTGCTTTTTTTAAATATTGTCCTATGATTTTCATAATCGGAAGATTTTGCGCCCAAAACTCATTGGAGTATTTTATGTTATATGTCTCCTATTCCGTACCTTGACGGCCATAGATTGCGGTATAACGGTG
>JANTGI010000043.1 GCA_024762995.1 Saprospiraceae bacterium
TAGGTGGATTGGCTTGACCAATCAAAACCGTAAGCTCCGGAGCCCCTAGATCATTGCGAAATCCATTGATAAAGCTGCTCAGATTCTGATGATAACTGTTTGCGGAGTATGGGTTAAAAGCGTCTGTCTCTCCTTGCATCCATAGGAAACCGGCCAATTCATAATCCTGATTAAGACTTCCAAGTGCTTGAAAAACTTTATTTTTTAAGGTCTCGTAGTGATAAGTACCTGGCATCCACTGATTCAGCCCTGTGCCTCCCCAAGCATATTTGATGATTAGATATTTTTGGGTGGGGTGGGCATAGGCGATTTCTTGGATAAACTCCAACTCCGGCCCAAAACTGCCATTACTAAAATCAACATAATCTACCCCATAGAAATGATTTCGCAGGGTCACATTTGGGGGAAGTATCTGTAAAACCGGATTTAACTCTGCCGTAATACCTGCACCGCTCATATTGGATTGACCGGAAAAAATAAAAACTTGTACCGGAGAATCGATAGATGGGCCGGGATTGTTATTGTCCATTTCCATGACAAATTTACGTTGTTCCCATTTATTCCCCAACTGCCAATGCCCATCCCAAAAATTCATCACACCAAAGTCATTGACCGCACTATTTCCGGAATGCAAATCCAAAGTGATCGGTTCCCCGTCCGCCCATGCCAATTGGCCTTCTTGGTCATGGTCGTTAATTCCAATAAAAACCATTTCATTTCCCAGTCTATTTTTGATAAAGTCATTCTCTTCTTGCGTATTCATAGTCACCAAATAACCGCCATTTAATCGAACAAAATCATCCGCATTCATCCAAGTCAAAGCATTATTTGACAGATAATATCCGTGTCCGTTCTGCTCGCCGAGCTTGACAAACCCCGCCATATCCGGGTAGGACTGTGCTGCAGCTTGCGCAAAAAACAAAAGACAAAGAAGGCCGGAAAAGAATTTTGAAAAAGACATAAAGACTGTTTTATATTTATAAAACGCTAATGTACAAATAATTATATAAATAAAAAAAATAAATTTATATTTCTCTAATGCTAGATTTGTGAAAAAGCAAAAAGCATTTTCTTTGTGGTAACGCCACTACAAAAGCACAGTATTTAACCCGGTCAGCACCTAATCCAATCTTTTTGCGTCCCTTCAGGACTTGTGTTGCGAGTCATGAAGGGACGGCATTCCATAAGGAAGGACGTAGGCCTTCCGTATGGAATAGGCTAAGATAAAGCCCTGAAAGGGCGATGTAATTTGCACCGGAAGGATTTGCACTGTGTTTATAACAGATTGCACAAAAAACAATATTTTAGACCGGGCTAGTGGTCGTCATAACCTGCTATGCCTCCAAAATCCGCCTTGATTAAGAAAAAATTTGAAGCTAATTTTTTAGATAATGATAACTACCAAAAATTTCAAATTTTCTCTTACTCTGCGTTGGTTTTTCCAACATAACTTGCTATGACTTGCAGTTGGGTTATGCTTTTATCCCTCCACTACGTTACGGGCTACGAAGATGTCGCTCCTATGGAGCTTGAATTGACCGAAATCTTGAAAAAGGTGCAATATGTTATACACACATTTACACTCAACCCTAAAATCCTAGATTTGTGAAAAAGCGAGATGCTTCATCCAAATTTTTAACGGCTTGAAAAAATCACAAACCTTGCGTTGGGGAGCTATACCATTCACCAATAATCAAGAAAGAGCGACACCATTGTATCCTTACACCACAACACTGAAGTGTTGAAACTTTGGTTGCTTTTTAACCAAATATTGCTCTAAACTCATCTAAAGCCCATTAAAACAAAAAAAAAGATTTTTATCTCTCCAATCCAAATATTTTTCGTACTTTTGTGGGTTCGTTGTAAAATGTGTTTTTTCACATGAAAACAACCAAGAAACATACTAAAACAAAAGAAAATACTCGAATTATATGTCTGATGACAATCCAAGAATTTTAAACGTTAGCATTTCGGAAGAAATGAAATCGGCCTATATCGACTATTCCATGTCGGTCATTGTATCCAGGGCTTTGCCGGATGTAAGAGATGGGCTTAAACCCGTACATCGTCGCGTCCTATACGGCATGCACGAATTGGGGCTAACGCACAATAAAGCCCACAAAAAATCTGCCCGTATCGTCGGGGAAGTACTCGGTAAATATCACCCACATGGCGATACTTCGGTATATGACTCCATGGTGCGTATGGCACAAGATTGGTCTCTTCGTTATCCGCTGGTAGATGGTCAGGGTAACTTTGGGTCGATGGACGGTGATAGTCCGGCTGCCATGCGTTATACGGAAGCCCGTTTGCGCAAGATATCCGGCGAAATGTTGGCAGACATTGAAAAGGATACCGTAGATTTTCAATTGAATTTTGACGATTCATTGAAAGAACCAACAGTCCTTCCGGCCAGAATCCCCAATCTACTCATTAATGGGGCATCCGGAATCGCCGTTGGGATGGCAACCAATATGCTTCCCCACAATCTCAATGAGTCCATCGATGCCATTATTGCCACAGTGGACAATCCGGAGATTGATTTGGATGAGTTAATGACCCACATCAAAGCGCCGGATTTTCCGACAGGTGGCATCATTCGGGGCATATCCGGTATTCGTCAAGCCTATGAGACCGGGCGCGGAAGGGTAGTGGTCAGAGCCAAGGCAGAGATTATCGAAAATAATTCCGGTAAAGAAACCATCATCATTACTGAAATACCATACCAAGTCAACAAAGCTCAGCTCATCGTAAAGATTGCTGACTTAGTGACCAGCGGCAAGGTACCCGGCATTAGTGATGTCCGTGACGAATCCGATCGAAATGGACTACGGGTGGTTGTAGAAATTAAGCGAGACGCCATGGGTAGTGTCGTATTGAGCAAATTGTTTCAATATACGCCCCTGCAGACGTCCTATGGCATCAATAATATTGCTTTGGTCAATGGCCGTCCAGTAGTGCTTCCGCTAAAACGAATCATTGAAGAATTTATCAAGTTCCGTCTGGAAGTCATTGTTCGGCGCACTCAACACGATTTGGCGAAAGCCGAAGCAAGAGCACATATCTTAGAAGGATATTTGATTGCATTGGATCACTTAGATGAGATTATTGCTTTAATTCGCTCTTCACAAACTCCCGATATCGCCAAAGAAGGGCTGATTAGTTCCTTTAATTTTTCTGAAATTCAAGCCAAGGCCATTTTGGAGATGAGACTCCAGCGGTTGACAGGCATGGAAAGGGATAAGATAAAGCAAGAATATGATGAAATCAAAAAGAAAATTGACTACTATAAATCCGTCCTTGCCAGCGAAGAGTTACAGCGGGGCATCATCAAAACCGAATTAGAAGAAATCAAAACGACCTACGGAGACGACCGACGCACCGAGATTAGCTTTGAAGAAGGGGAAATCGCCATTGAAGATTTAATTCCGAATGATGAAGTCGTCATTACCATCTCCAATTTGGGATACATCAAAAGAACCAAACTGGATGAGTATCGCACTCAAGCACGTGGCGGACGCGGCTCCAAAGGGTCTAAAACGCGAGATACGGACTTTTTGGAACACTTGTTTGTAGCCAATAACCACAACTATCTGTTGCTCTTTACAGAAAAAGGTATTTGTCACTGGGTACGGGTATTTGAGATTCCGGAAGCAGCCAAAACTTCTACCGGGCGTGTCATCCAAAATATCATCAACCTGCCCAAAGACGACAAGGTCAAAGCCTATATGAAGATTGACGACTTGACCGATATGGACTTTATGAATAGCCACAACGTCCTCTTTGCCACCAGACAAGGTAAGGTGAAAAAGACCAAGCTGGAACAGTTCTCACGCATCCGTTCCAATGGAATTATCGCTATTACCATCAACGAAGGAGACGAATTGGTTGATGCGCGCTTGACCAACGGCAATAGTCATGTTTTCTTGGGTACTCGTCATGGGAAAGCCATTCATTTCTTAGAAGAAAAAGTCAGGCCCATGGGGCGTACAGCTGCAGGTGTTAGAGGGATTACCTTAGACGGAGATGACGATATGGTAGTTGGATTGGTTTGTGTGGATTCTAATGCAGAAGACACATCCATTTTAGTCGTTTCCGAAAAAGGTACCGGTAAGCGTACGGATGTTGATGCCTATAGTATTACCAATCGCGGCGGAAAAGGAGTTAAATCCTTGCAAATATCTGAAAAGACCGGGCCTTTAGTCGCCATTAAATCTGTCAGCAATGACGATGAAATGATTATTACTTGTGAGTCCGGTATAACGATTAGGATGTCTTTGAGCAATATCCGGGTCATGGGACGTGCGACGCAAGGTGTTAGAGTCATCAAACTGGACCCGGATGACAAAATCGCCGACGTGGCCATCACCTCCAAAGAAGAAGATGCCGATGAAGAAGCGATAGAAGCCGCTTTTAATGAAAATGCAGCAGATGAAGCACCTAATCCTACTGATACCGAAGCAACAGATACCGACAGCGAAGAGACCAATACCGATTCTTTGGATTAAATAATCGTTAACAGGTAAACGGTAATTTTTAACACCAAAAACCGTAATATTTGTGGGGAAATGAGAGTCTACTTCCTGAGTTGAATAGGCACTCACCCTGTTTTTAATCGGAGAATAATCTCCTCAAACAAATTTAAATGACTTAAGCAGCAAAATGAAGGCCTAGGTCGTTTAGTCATGAAAATAAAACTTTGCACATGAAAAAGTTAGCTCTAATCGGACTTTTGTCCACTCTATTTGTCACCATGATTTTTGCACAGGGTGACCCCAAAAAAGCACTCAAACGTGCGAAAAGCAATCTTGGTTCTTATAATCTTGACCAAAAAAAGTATGACAAACTCCTCGAAGCCAAAAAACTCATTGACTTCGCTTCAAAAGATGAAGAATACGGTAAGATGTCAAAAACTTGGAATCTAAAAGGTCAAATTTATAACGCCTTGACCAATAGTGTTCAGATTCAACAACTTACCAACCCTTCTTTCAAGGACCCTTATCCGGATGCGAGTTTGACAGCCTATGAGTCTTTCAAAAACGCCTTAAAGTATGCCCAAAAGAAATACCAAAAAAGTGATGCGCTCAAAGGCTTGACAGAAGTGATTTCCGGCCTTTCCAATATGGGTATTCAAGCCTATTCTGCAAAAGATTTTGATAAAGCCTCCCAAGCTTTCTCCCTAGGTCTTGAAATCCATAAATTACTCAAAGACAATGGCAAAAAATCGCCTTTTGATGATAAAGCCCAAATGCAGAATCAACAGTATATCACCGGTTTGGCCGACCTTTCCGCAGGAAAATATGACGAAGCGGATAAGTTATTCACTTCTCTGAAGGAAGAAAAATATGATAAACCTGAAATTTATGACGGTCTATACAAGGTTAAATTAGCGGAGAAAGATACCACTTCCGCAAGAATGATTCTTTCGGAAGGTCGCAAGTTATTTCCTGAAAATAAAGCCCTCATGTATTCGGAGATTAATGACTACTTGCAAAGTGATAAAGATGAAGAATTGGTGAATATGTTGCAAACAGCCATCAAAGGAGAGCCTGAAAATAGTTCTTTGCACTCTACTTTGGGTAATGTGCATGATAAGCTTTCGCAAAAACTATTACAGGCTGGTGACCAAGCGGGCTATGAAAGAGAATTTGCCTTGGCAAAGGCTTCTTTTGAAAAAGCTTTAGAATTAAAACCGGATGATTTTTATTCTGAATACAGTATTGGTACACTCTATTACAATAAAGCGGCAGCTTTATCCAGCAAGTTGAAAGAGTTAGAATCTGACATGTCGAAAGCCGGTATGGCTAAGTACGACAAGGTAAACAAGGAGATGCTTGACCTTTTTGAAATGGCTCTTCCTTACTTTCTTAAAGCCGAAAAAATGGGGCAAGGAAGTAAAGATTACAACACCATTTTGGCGATTAAAGAAATTTACGCAAGAAAAAATAACGCCGCTAAGGCAAAGGAATATGGCGATAAATTAAAAGCAATTATTCCTGATAAGCAATAATTTACAGTATTGGTTACTAATAAGTGACCCACCCTAATGATAAAAAGGAAAGTCTGATACTCGGGCTTTCCTTTTTATAATTATTTAGCCCCCTTTTTTTCAGAGAGAGTAATTTGCCAACAATATGAACAATATCTACCAAAAAATCCCATCCGAAATACCCGACGAGATATTTGACACCCTCCTCCAAACTGACCAAATTCGAATTGAAAGAATCGTCTCGAAAGGGCACACGACCCCGACCGACCAATGGTACGATCAAGATACCGATGAGTGGGTGCTCGTCATACGGGGAGCCGCTCAACTAGAATTTGACCAAAATAAACCACCCGAAACACTTCAAAAAGGTGATTTTATGCTAATTCCGGCCCACCAAAAACATCGTGTGGTATGGACTTTGCCGGATACACCTACTATTTGGCTGGCCATTCATTTTTCTGCCGAATAATCGCGGACACATCCCATATTTCCTTCTCCCCAAAAACAAACCCACAGAAAAAGTTGGTAAATATCCATAGAAAAAAAATAAAATAATATTCCTCCATTTCTTTGAAAAATACTATCTTGCCCGCTTATTTAGGCTGTTAGATTTTGCAGCCAAAAAAGTTAAAATTTCGAATGGAAATAACTCCAATTTACCAAAAACCTATCTTGTATTCCAATTTTCCCGTAACTACTATTGACTTTTGGGAAGATGCGGTCTATGCTTTTGATGAGAAAGAATATGTGGAATCATTAACCGCTACTTTCAACTATATCAACCGGGACATCCTGGAAGGTGTCACCATTTACGAAGGGATGGATGCCATCACTTATCCCCATGGCTCCGCAGATGTAAAATTCAAGCTTCAAAACGGCATCTTTTACATCCAATCCACCTTTCTGAAAGTACCCCAAAAATACAAAGTACCGCTATTGCGAAAAGTCGCTGAATTAAACTTCACCCCTTTGACACTGGCCCAGATAGTTTATTCCGAAGAAGACGGCGGCATTTTGGGATTTGCTTATGAGATGCCTATAGAACTCGTACAACCCAATAAGGTATTTGAGTTAGTCAAAGAAATCTGCATCTTTGCCGACGAATTCGACGATGAATTTATCCAAAAGTATGGTGCGAGTTTCTATCATAAACCTTTTATCTCCCCGCTCTCCGACGATGAGCAAAATACAGTGTGGGAGCAATTTGCCGCCTACTTGGATGATGCTTTGTCGTATATAGAGTATTTTGAAGAGAAGCGATGGCAGGGATATATTTGGGATACCATTGTCAATACCTTATTGGAGCTTGTCGATCATGCCTACATTAATGGTGTTTTGCGGACATCCATAGAAGACAAGATCTGGTTTTTAAGGAATGACCCCAATAGTGACTTGGAAAGAAAAGTTATTGTTGGTAAAGATTTTTTGCAAAAACTTCAAAAAATGCCCAAGGAAGTCGTGATGAAAGATGTTTTTCTTTCGAAAAAATTCATTTCTACTAAATTAAGAACAACCACTAAGAGTACTTTTGATTTTCTTGACTCCCAAAAAGCTAAAATCAATACCGACATAGAAAGCAATAATTTTATCAATGCTTACTTTGGACTAAAATACGCCTTTCTGATGCTCATGTACACCTACAATCTCGAAGCCCAATATTGGCAAGTCATTACAGATAGCCTCGTCCGCTCATCTAGGACATCATGGCAGAATGGTACCAAAATACTAAAAGAAACTTTCGATAAATTCATTTCAGGTGACATAGATGCCGAACTAATCGCCGAATTCAAACGAAAACCAAAGAAAAAAGGATTTTTTGCCAAACTTTTTAACTAACCTCTGCTTACTTCTCTTATGACTGACTATTCAAAAGCCATATTCAAAATTTCGACTTCTTCCGGTTCCGGAACCGCTTTCTATTTGAGTGATCGGGATATTTTTGTCACCAACTTCCATGTCGTGGCCGGCGAAAACCAAGTAGCCATCCAAGATTCTGATAAAAACAGAATCCTAGGTTACGTTATTTTTGTGAATCTTGAGCTGGATATTGCTTTTTTAAGAGCGAAATCCAAGCTCGTCGATGTCCCCAATATCGGCTTATTCGCTGACATTGACCTCAAGAGCCTTCAGAAAATTTATGTCCACGGCTATCCTTTTGGAATGCCCTATACCATTACCAAAGGGGTTATCTCCGCACCTAACCAATTAATTAACGGAAGACACTTCATACAGACAGATGCCGCTGTAAACCCCGGAAATAGCGGAGGCCCCATGCTCAATGCCAAAGGGCAACTCATAGCCGTAACGACATCCAAACTAAACCAAGCCGATAATGTAGGGTTTGGTATTCCTGTAAAGGCCCTTGTTGACCAAATTGAAGATTTCTCACCGGATGACCCTTTTCAGTTTCATGTGAAATGTGATTCTTGCTCCCTACTTATTACCGAGCCCACAGAGTTTTGTCCACAATGCGGGCATGACATCAATCCCGTTGTATTTGAAAACTACGACCTGTCTCTTTTTGCCCAATTTGTCGAAGATGCCCTCCAATTGATGGGTCTAAACCCCATCCTTGCTCGGGCGGGTAAAGATTACTGGGAGTTTTATCAAGGGAGTGCTCTTATCCGCATCTTTGTTTTTAAGCAAGACTACTTAGTTGCTACATCTCCCTTAAATCGCCTGCCCAAAGGACCATTAGATGACTTGCTGGCATATATCCTAAATAAAGACCAGCCTAACAAGCCCTATACGCTAGGTATCGCTGACAACCATATTTATCTATCATACAGGGTACATTTGTCGGATATTTTTTCTCCAAAAAGTGAGTTGATTAAAGAAGAACTTAGCCGGCTTCCGCAAAAGGCAGATGACTTAGATACCTTCTTTGTCCGTGAATTTCAATGTGACTTTGCGATAGAATCAAAAGATGATATTGAAGATGGTCTGGTCTATGACTCTGTTTTCGTCGGTTAAAATCCCCGCAGTTATTGGATCCGAATCGGGAAAAGCATAAACCCAACTTCCTTAAAGATTTAAGAATTAAGAAGTTATCTTTAATTGCTTGTCGCTGTGGCAGCACTTCAATAATCTTAATTCTTATATCCTAAATCTTAACTCCATTCTCTACGAATCTAACAGAGTCATAATATTAAGGGACACGCCCAAAATGTCCATTTTACAGTGGACTCACCGGCATACCACTATACCGATATACCGCTATACGGTTAATATTCTGTAAAACAAACCGAACCTTTTGGTGTTTTCTTTCAAGCAATTTGCTTATTGACTTAATGACTCACCAAAACAGGACCTATGAAATGGCTTCCCTACATTGCGATTTGGATTTATGGCATCATGGTTGCCGGCTTCGGCTTGGCATCTATTTATAATCCCGTCAATGCCGCATCCGTTGCCGGCGGACGCATTCCGACCGATATATTTACCATTGTTGGTATCATCATTATTTACTTTGCGTACGCATCGACGAAGCAATATTTTCATGCGGAAGCCCGCGAGAAAAAACGTTTTGATATTTTGATGATTTCCGTACTCAATATTGTCCTTATGCTGGTGCCCATCATCTTTTTATTTCTTTTTACTAAAAATATGATTGGCAACATAGAAGAGTTTAGTCATGAAGCCGGTTTTTATAAAACTCTTTTTGGAATCGGGGCCATTCTTATTGTGGCCGTTGCCAGCTATTTTTTTAGCCTAAAAATGTTTCTTTACAACAAATAACCCAATATGGCCATCGTTCCTATTAACATGCAGGAAGGCAAAATTGCCGAAGAAAAGAAAGAACTTATCGTTGGTATTGACCTGGGCACCACCAATAGTTTGGTGGCCTACATGGATGGTGACCAACCCAAGGTCATCAAAGACCCGGTACATGGCACTTCCTTGGTGCCGTCCATCATTCATTTTGCGCAAGATGGTCAAATCATCGTTGGCAATCAAGCCAAAAAATATCTAGTTCAAGACCCCCAAAACACCATTTTCTCTGTAAAGAGACTCATGGGCAAGGCCTTTGGCGATGTCAAATCCTTTAAAGATTTCTTTGGATATCGGATTATTGATGACGATACAGAGAGTCTGGTCAAGATTAGAGTAAAGGATAAGTTTTATTCACCAATTGAACTTTCTGCTTTGATTCTCAAGGAGTTAAAGGAGCGTGCCGAAGCAGTACTGGAGACGGAAATATCCAAAGTAGTCATTACCGTACCGGCCTATTTCAATGATACACAGCGCCAAGCGACTAGAGATGCCGGTAAACTCGCCGGATTGGATGTCCTCCGCATTGTGAATGAGCCCACGGCTGCCAGCTTGGTCTATGGGCTGGGAGCTAATAAGAACATCCCCACGCAAGAAATAGAAAAAGGTGTCCATACCGTAGATGCGGACTCCGATTTATCGGACAAAGAGCTGGATCAAGCTATTTTGGACAATTGGGTAGAACAAAAACTAATAGACCCCAACGATATAACCACCGATACCGATAATGTCCCTGCCAAAAAAGTCGCTGTCTATGACCTAGGTGGTGGTACTTTTGATATCAGCATATTAGAAATCGGGGACGGTATTTATGAAGTATTGAGCACCAATGGAGATACTTTTTTGGGTGGGGATGATTTTGACCGAGCGATTATAGACTTTTGGCTTGCGCAAAATTTAATAAAAGCGGAAGACTTGGTCGCCAATCGTGCTTTAGGACAATCCATTCGCCTTGCGGCAGAAAAAGCCAAAAAAGCCCTTTCTGATAATGATTTTTTCTCGCAGGAGATAAATGGGCAACTGCTAAGCATTTCGCGTAAGCAATTTGAATCTTTAATAGAGCCGCTAATCGATCGCACCATCCGGCTTTGCCAAAATGCCATGAAGGATGCTCGATTGAAGCCGGAAGACATCGAAGCCATCGTATTGGTCGGGGGCTCCACCAGAGTGCCAGCGGTCAAATCTGCCGTCAATGCGTTTTTTAATCAAGCAGACCAAAAATCAGGCGACTCCAAGCTCAAAGACTATATCAACCCTGATGAAACGGTCGCCCTAGGCGCAGCCATCCAAGCAGACATCCTTGCGGGAAACAATAAGGACACGCTTCTTTTGGACATCACTCCCTTATCTCTAGGAATAGAAACCGTCGGAGAATTAATGGATGTCATCTTACCGCGTAATTCAAAAATCCCCGCCAAAGTCGGTCGAGATTACACCACTTCCGTTGACGGCCAAACTAAATTGAAGGTTGCCATTTATCAAGGGGAAAGACAGCTTGTAAGAGATAACAGAAAGCTGGGAGAATTTATCCTTTCCGGGATTCCGCCCATGCCTGCCGGACTTCCCAAAATTGAAATTGGTTTTATCATTGATGCAGATGGCGTCCTCAATGTTCGAGCCCGTGAAAAACGTTCCGGAGTGGAACAGACCATCGAAATTCGGTCTCAATATGGTATATCCGAAGAAGATATGGGCAAAATGCTCATTGATTCTGTACGTAATGCCAAGCAAGACATGGACATCAAGGCCCTTCTCGAAGCCCGTAATGAAGCCAATCATATCCTTTATTCTACCGATAAATTCATTGAGCAAAATGTTCCCATTTTCTCGAAAGAAGAAATTGAAAAACTGCTGGATTATAAGAATGAACTCCAAAAGGCCGTAGAATCCGAAGACAAAGATTTAATCAACGCTAAAATCCAAGCACTCAATGATTATTCCACCCCTTTAGCACATCGGGCGATGGATAAGTCGATACTGGATGCCATGAAAGGGGCTAAGTTGGAATAAACGACCTGGTTGTATTATACTTCGTCCCTTTCGCTGTCTTGGCAGCAAGGATTGATACGAATATCCTATTCTCGATCGGCTTTGTATTTTAAGGCAAAAAAGTGCAGTCGGCTAATCCACTCTAAAATGATTACATCTCATTGTGAAATGTGCGCTCTTCTTGTTAAGTCCATGCCAAATCCAAAAAAAATCGTAACTTTGCCGACCAAAACTACTCAAAACCTACCATCGTGGCAAAAAGCGTAAAATCTAAAGTAACCGGTAAGATAACTCCCCTGATGCAACAGTATTTTCAGGTGAAACAAAAGTATCCTGACGCTATTTTGCTCTTTCGTATCGGGGATTTTTATGAAACTTTTGGAGAAGATGCCATCAAAGCATCACAAGTTTTGGGTATTGTTTTGACCGCTCGTAATAATGGCGGGGTCGATATTGAATTGGCAGGATTTCCCCATCATTCCGTCAAGTTGTACCTTCCCAAATTGGTCAAAGCCGGATACCGCGTCGCCATCTGCGAACAACTTGAAAAGCCTTCCAAAGAAAAGAAAATTGTCAAAAGGGGCGTGACCGAAGTGATTACTCCGGGGATTACCTCCGATGATCAACTCTTGGATCACAATAAAAACAATTACTTTGCTACGCTTTTTTATGGCAAAAAAAGACAGGCAGGAGTGGCTTTTATTGATATTTCTACCGGTGAATTTTTGGTGACGGAAGGCTCCGAAGATTATATCCACAAGATTCTGTCCAGCTTCCGTCCCGCTGAAGTCATTTTGCCGAAAGGTCGTAAAAAAGAATTTGAAAAAAATTATGCCGGAGATATCTTCGCTTTTGGTTTGGATGAATGGGTCTTCACCGAAGACTATACCGAAGAGCAACTGCTCAATCGGTTTAATACCAAAAACCTGAAGGGCTTTGGTATCGAAGAGCTAAAGTTGGCCAAAATGGCCGCAGGCGCGGCCCTCCACTATCTGAGTACCACCGAAAATACACGCATCGACCATATCAACCGGATCAACCGGATTATGCCGGATAATTATGTCTGGATGGATGGTTTTACCATTCGGAGCTTAGAGTTGCTTCATTCTCCGCATCCGAGCGGGGTATCGTTGATTGATGTCATGGATAGCACCATCTCTCCGATGGGCGGGCGGTTGATGCGCAAATGGATCGTCCTTCCGTCCAAAAATCAAAAAGTAGTCGAGAAACGACATAATATTGTTGAATTTTTGTTGGAATCCCCCGAAGTGAATAGTGAAGTAGAGTCTTTGATAAAGGTAATCGGGGATATTGAACGATTAATTTCCAAAGTGTCATTGGGAAAAATTAATCCGCGCGAGTTGGTTCGATTACAACAGGCTTTAGAGAATATCGGCCCGATGAAGGAGATTTTGTCTAATACCTCCAGCGAACAATTAAAAAGATTGGCCGAAAGGTTAGACCCTTGCAAATCTCTAAAAGATAAAATTGCCAAAACCATCTTGCCTGAGCCGCCTATCAACTTGAATAAGGGCGGAGTGATTGCAGATGGTGCAGATGAAGAGTTGGACGAGTTGCGTAACATTATCCGAAACAGCCAGTCTCTCTTAGTCGATATCCAAACTACCGAAGCCGAAAAAACGGGCATCGATAAATTAAAAATTGGCTTCAATAATGTCTTCGGTTACTATCTCGAAGTAACCAACAAATACAAAGGCAAGGGCTTGATCCCAGATAATTGGGTGCGTAAACAGACGCTTACAAATGCTGAACGATACATCACCGATGAACTTAAAGTATTGGAAGCCAAGATATTAGGCGCTGAAGAGAAAATGTTGGTCATTGAAGAAAGACTCTATCTGGAGTTGGTTGCCTTTGCGCTGGACTATGTGGCTCCCATCCAGAAAAATGCCCGTGCCATTGCCGAGTTGGATTGTTTACAGTCGTTTGCACGAAATGCTAAAAAATATAATTATTGTCGTCCGGAGATGAATGACGGCTTGGCTTTGGATATCATTTCGGGGCGACATCCGGTGATTGAGCGGAGTTTGCCGATAGGAGAATCTTATATCCCTAATGACCTTTATCTGGACAATGAACAACAGCAAGTGATGATGATTACCGGGCCGAATATGTCCGGTAAGTCGGCTTTGTTGAGACAGACGGCGCTGATCTGCATCATGGCGCAGGCAGGTTCTTTTGTGCCGGCGCAACAGGCCAAAATCGGCATGATTGACAAGGTGTTTACGCGGGTGGGTGCTTCCGATAATATCTCTTCAGGTGAATCTACTTTTATGGTCGAGATGACTGAGACCGCCGGAATTATGAATAATATTTCCGATAGAAGTCTGATATTGTTGGACGAGATAGGGCGTGGGACAAGCACTTATGATGGAATTTCTATTGCCTGGTCTTTGGCGGAATATTTACACAACAATACCTTGGCTCATCCCAAAACGCTTTTTGCGACTCATTATCATGAGTTAAATGAGCTTGCGCAAAAATTCCCCAGAATAAAAAATTATACAATCTCCATTAAAGAAGTCGGTCAAAAAATCGTCTTTTTGCGTAAGCTAATTCCGGGCGGAAGTGAACATAGCTTCGGTATCCATGTCGCCCGCATGGCCGGAATGCCTAAGGAAGTCGTCAAACGCGCCGAAGCTATTTTGGCTCAATTGGAAACGAAATCAGTAGAGTCCGGCACTACTTTGTCGGTCGATGCCAATAAGGATTCCTTGCGTAATATGCCTGCCCCTAGTATGCAATTGAGCATGTTTGATATGAGTGATCCCAAAGGCCAAGAAATTATTAATGAACTGAAAGACTTGGATTTAAACACAATGACTCCGCTGGATTGTATGATGAAATTGAATGAATTGGTCAAATCCATAGACCATTGATTTCCCTAGTTATCTTTTAAAATTTAAATCCGGTATCGTGCAGCGATTTAGTCTTGTATTTTTTTTGTTTTGGTTTTGGGGTGTCAACGCTCAAATGGATTGGCACCCGAGCGATGCCACCGAAACGAATACCGTTTTTGCGCAAGCTATTGATAATCAATTAGATAGCACTGTGAAGCGGTGGGAGACTATTTCGCCTAGACAGATACTTCGGGACATCAAGTTTGTTAAAAGAAAATTATCAAAGAAGCATTATAATATCAATTGGGAAGGCCGACAAAAAGAAATTTTCGCCCAATTGGATGACATTGCGGAAATCAATGAAAGGGTGAGTTTGGATAGTTTTTTGGTGCGTTTGGATGCGGTGATATCGACTATTGATGATGGGCATACCCGGATTGAATCTACTTTGTTGGCACCCCATACCGCCTCTTTTAAGTGTGAGTTAGTGGACAAGGAAACCATATTGCTGCGTATCCCTGATTTTATGCATCACTGGCAACTAAGCATCACGCTTGATGAATTTGCCCAATTAAAAGAAAACCCGGATGTGAATAGGATAGTCGTGGATATTAGAGGGAATCAGGGTGGCGCCATAAAATTGGTTGGCGAACTATTGCAAAAAACCTTGACGGAGGATTTTTACTTGTATAGGCAGGCCAATTTGTTGCCTAAAACCGGCTTGACTTATATGTCGGATGTATTGGTAAAACGACTACAAAAATTTAGAAGGCAGGGAGATTATTTTGTCAAAAAGGGACGTTTGATTCAAGCAAAAAACAAGAAATCTTTTAAGTATAAATATTTATTGGTGGACTCGACGATTATTTCCGGGGCGATGCTGGCCGCTTACCATTATAAGAAAGACGGATATATGGTTTTGGGGAGTGAGCCGCATTCGTTGTTTAATACATTTGGCAATATTACTCGTGTCATCTTGCCCAAAAGTGAGTTTTATTTGTACATTGCTACGATGAGATTGATTGTGGATGAGAATAATAAATTTAGGAATAGAGATATGCTTCATTGTGACTATCCCTTGATAAACAACGAGTTGCGTATAGGTCTGTACGAAAGTGAATCTAAGTCTGCTCCTGTTTTGAAAAACTAGACTTAGGTATCATCATTTTTTTTGTTTATCTTTATCCCATGCAAAAAATAATATTTGGATTGTCGTTAGATGCGACTTCTTTTCATGACAAAGAAGGGATTTATTTCTTTGGACAGATGGAGTTTATGCGTTGGTTGGAGCTTCAATTGGGTTTGGCTTGGCCGGCAAAGAACTATTCTTGGCTTCGCACGGCTTTTTTTCGCAAGGTCTTAAAAGCCTTTCTGGAAAGCCGGCCGGATGCGTTTTTTAGTGCTTCTTTTGATGCGGATTCTTATGGTACGACAAAGGCTGTTTTGGCTTTGCGTGATGAGTTATTGTTATCAAAGTGGGATTTTAGTGCGCCCGCAGCGTCCTTAAAACGGCTTAAGGATATGAGTGAGTTAGAGCGTTTTTTGCAAGGATATTTGGCAGAAGGAGTAGATGGACGGGTTTTGCATAATAGTTTTGCGGAGCGATTTTTAGAAGTAGAAGCGGCCTTGGAGCCCGGATATTTGCCCTTCTTGGAGTTGACTTTGGTGGAGCCGGTGTCTTTGCTTCCGGTGTGGTGGCAGCGCTTGGTAGGTGTTTTGCAAGATGTGGGTGTGCATGTCTCGGAGAATCGACCGGAGATACATCAAAACCCAAATTCAGATCTTCACAAGGTCGCTCAAATGCTTGTTAATCAATCATTTAAAGGGAATAAATTAAGCTTGGTCGGAGACAAAAGCTTAGTGGTCTTGCGCGTAGCGAGAGATTATGATGGGTTGGAGACCTATGCTTTTGGGGCAAATAAAAGGGGCGAAAAATTACCATTTGTGGTGATGCCGCCGGACTTAAAACTGCCGGATTTGGTTTTTGAATCTGATGGTCTGCCGGTGTCGGGCAATACGTCCGTGTCAGACTTGCGACCATCGCAGCAGTTGATTAAACTGGCGCATACTTTTTTGTGGCGGCCGATTGATTTGGGCAAAGTGTTGGAATTTTTGAATTTGCCGTATTCTCCCTTGCATAGTCATTTGGCTGTTCGATTGGCGAGTGCCCTGCAAGATCGCCCCGGATTTGATAGCGAGGCCTGGCATCGAGCGATACAATCGTTTTCGGATTCGGAAAATGTGGAAGAATCGGAGAAGGAAGCCGCTTTATTTGAGTATAATTTTTGGTTTGGTCGGAAGACTTATTTTCAAAAAACGAAAATACCCAAGTCAGAAGTTTTTTCGATTTATTTGCATTTGGTAAAATGGGCCAAAAGTCATTTGGCCAGCCCGTCATCCGGTGCGATTTATATGAGTATTTATCGGTTGTCTTTAGATATGTTGGACTTGCTGGATGCGATAGATGAGCAGGTCATTTCGATTTTGGATTTGGACAAATTAACGGAGATTGTTATTCAGGCCACGCCGGCGACATTTAAGGATCGGGAGGTGGGTGCTTCTGATTTTGCGCAAGATCCGGGTGCGGTGGTCTTTCCGACAAAGGAGCTTATTTGGTTTAATTTTGTGAGCTCCGGAAGTGATTATGTGGCTCCCCAATTTACGCGTTCTGAAATCCATTACCTACAGGCCCAAGGAGTCGAATTGACCTTGCCTGCCGACCAAAATAAATTGCGGAAATGGAAGAGATATCAGCCCCTGGTCCTTGCGGAAAAAAGGGTGATTTTGGTCGTACCGGATAAGGTGGAAGGCGTGTATGCGGATTTACATCCCTTGCATTATGAGCTGGCAGCGATGATCAAAAATATGGGAGTCGTTACCATTGATATTCGTCAAAATCCTAAAAATTTAGAAGGTCTTTTGGCCATTCGACCGGCTTCCGATGTCCTGCCGAAAGCCTCCTTTTTGGAAGGCCATCTATTGCGGATTTCGCCGATCCAAGTGCCGGAGAACCTGACGCATTTTTCGGTAACGGAATTGGAGACTTTTTTGTTTTACCCGCATTATTGGGTTTTGCGCAAGCAGATGCAGCTTTACGGAAGTTCCTTGTCAAAAATCAAAGATGTCCAAGCCTTAATGGGCAATATCGCTCATAAGATTTTTGAGTTGTTGCTGTCAAATAAATTACATCTAGCTGATAATGAAGAGATTAGCGAGTGGTTTTTTGGTTCTTTTCAAGCATTGATTGAAGCTGAAGGACTGCCGTTTTTGGAATATGGGAAGGAGCCGGATTTATTGGCCTTTCGGAAAAAGTTGTATTTTTCTCTGTTGAGTTTTGTATATGCCTTGCGGCAAAATAATTGGAAAGTAGTGGCGACCGAAGAGACTTTGCGCGGGCAACTAGGCAAGAATCCCGTTAAAGGAATTACCGATGTGGTGCTTGAGAGAGATGGTCAATATCTAATAGTAGATTTGAAATGGGGCGGCAAAACCTTCCGCAAAGATATGCTGAAGAGTAAGGAGGATATTCAGTTGATGCTGTATTCTAAATATTTTGGAGAGGAGACGACTTGGTGGGATGCTTGTTTTTATATCATTCGGGACGGTGTATTTGTGACCCGTACTTCGGGGTTGTTTGATGCTTCGGATTTGGTCTTGTCCAAGGAAGCATTTGGGGAGATATACGAGGAGATGATGGAGAGATTGGTGCGTACCTTAGATTGGCGGATGAGTCAATTGAGTAAAGGGGAATTGGAGCTGCGGACCAAAGATACTGTGGCTGATTTGGATGAGTATTACGGAGAACAAATTTTTGATTTTTTGCCCTTGAAGAATGAGGGGTATCGTTTTGATGATTATGGGGCTTTGTTGGGTGGGGTGGAGTGAGAGGAGGTCGCTATTGGTCTTTGGGACGTATTGGTCTTTGGGACGCAGCAAGCTGCTATTGGTCTTTGGGACGCAGCAAGCTGCTATTGGTCTTTGGGACGCAGCAAGCTGCTATTGGAGGCGTAGTCAGTTGACAAATGAACATCTGTAGGCCTAAATTAAACCTGCCGCTGCAGGCGGGCGTCCGCAGGACAAATGAACCTGCCCGCTGCAGGCGGGCGTCGAAGGACAATACGTCACAAACTCAATTAATTTTATCCTTCCAAAAACAGAATAAATACTCCGAAAATATAGGTTGAGCAAATTTTTCTACCTTTTTTTTGTGGAAACAAAAAATATTTTTACCTTCGTGCTTGTATTAAGGAATAGCTTGTTGAATTAGCTCTTTTGTCAGGCTAGTAAATCCTACGAGTTAATCATCAGACCGTCACTTAAAAGACTAAAAAAAATCATATGAAATTTGGTTTCGTAATCGACAATCGAAAATGCATCGGTTGTCACGCCTGTACTACTGCTTGTAAAGCAGAACACATGGTACCCGTAGGCGTCAATCGAACATACGTCAAGTATGTCGAAAAAGGAAAATTTCCCGATACTAGGCGACTTTTTTCTGTTATGAGATGTAATCACTGTACCAATGCGCCTTGTGTGACCATTTGTCCGGTGGAAGCATTGTTTATACGGCAGGATGGGATTGTTGATTTCAATAATAAACGGTGCATCGGTTGTAAGTCTTGTATGCAAGCGTGCCCCTATGATGCTTTGTACATCGACCCCAATACCAGCACGGCAGCAAAATGTAATTATTGCGCGCATCGTGTGGATGTGGGCTTGGAGCCGGCTTGCGTAAATGTGTGCCCGGAACACGCCATCATCTCGGGGGATATGGAAAATCCGCATTCGGAAATTGCCCAATTACTTTCTCGCCAACAAGTGACCGTCCGTAAGCCGGAAAAAGGGACTAACCCGAATCTGTTTTATATTGATGGCGATGAAGCGTCTTTGAATCCCCTAGCGACACCGAAGTCCGTCAATACGCTTTGGAGTAATCAAGCTCGCGGGGTGGGACACTTCGCTAAAAAGACCGAAAAATTGGCTTTTACCGGTGAAGATGTGGTTTTTGCGGCTATGGCCGGTACGGCTGTGCCTACCGCTGAAATTAAGCAAAATGGTCCCGATAAATCCATAGATGTTTTGATGAACGGTGCGACCCGTAACTATGACCAACCCGATAAAGGAATCCTTTGGGGTTGGGAAGTATCGGGTTATGTGGTGACTAAGGCCATTTCGGCGGGGGTGATTTTGGTGATGTTGATGGCTTATTTTGGGGGATTTGCGGAAGTGACTACTGCCAATAGCTGGTGGGGTTATCTGGCTTCCTTATTCTTTTTGACAGCGACCGGAGCCTTACTCGTGAAGGACTTGGATCAGCCGACCCGTTTTTTGAATGTGCTTTTTAGACCGCAGTGGAACTCTTGGTTGGTTCGCGGGGGTTACTCCATTACGATTTTTGGTGGGCTGGTGACTTTGCTGATGGCTTCCAAATATTTTGATTGGGGATTAGAGACTTACGTAAATGGTTTGTTAGGACTTATGGCTATTGTCGTAGCGATTTATACGGCTTTTCTTTTTGCGCAAGCGAAGGGGCGAGATTTTTGGCAAAGCCCATCTTTAGCTTTCCATATGTTATTGCATAGTGTGATGGCCGGAGCGGCGTTTTTTGCGATTATTTCTTTGTTTGTAGAGCCGGGTAGCAATTGGTTGCCTTTCTTGCGAAATGTATTGATAGGGACGATTATCTTGAATCTATTTACCTTGATTATTGAAATGTCAATCACTCATCCTACAGAAGCCGCTAAAGAAACGGTACACATGATTTTGGGTGGACGATACAAAAATACCTTTTGGGGTGGTGTGGTGCTTTTTGGCAATATTTTGCCTTTGGCGATACTCCTTTTTGCGCAAGCCGGAAATCCGATGCTTGCCGTTACCGGAATTATTTTATTATTAGGCAGCTACCTTACGGAAAAAATATGGGTAGAGGCTCCACAAAGAATTGCGCTCACGTAGATGCACGTAGCCGTACAGACAAGGCATGCCTTGTCTGTACAGCAAAAAAAAAATAAAAAAAAATGGGACATAAAAAACCATCATTCATAGAAAAATTAATGGAAGGCATCGGCGTGATTCCGAACCTTCACAAGGACGAAGACCAACAGGTAGAACGCCTTACGGCTCCCGGTGAATTGACCAAATTTCCGCCAGGCAAAAAATGGCTGGAATGGACGGAATACGAAGCCAGAGAATGGCCTAAAAAGGTGAAAAAGACCTATTCGCTCGTGCCAACTACCTGCTTTAATTGCGAAAGTGCTTGCGGGTTGACTGCGTATGTGGATACGGAAACTTTTGAAGTACGAAAACTGGAAGGTAATCCCTATCATCCGGGTTCTCGTGGCCGAAATTGCGCCAAAGGCCCTGCGACCATCAACCAAATTACGGACCCTGACCGAGTCTTGTATCCCCAAAAACGTGTGGGAAAACGGGGCAGTGGAGAGTGGGAACGTGTCTCTTGGGATGAAGTCTTGGATGATATTGCCGGAAAGTTGCGGAAAGCCATTAAGGAGCGCCGCAATAATGAAATTGCTTATCATGTCGGCCGTCCGGGACATGAAGGATTTATGGATTGGATATTGAAAGGTTGGGGTGTTGATGGGCATAATAGTCATACAAATATCTGCTCCAGCGGGGCACGTGCCGGGTACAATCTTTGGCACGGATATAACCGGCCTTCTCCGGATCACACCAATGCTAAATTTATTTTGTTGATTTCGGCACATTTGGAAAGTGGACACTATTTTAATCCACATGCACAGCGGATTATTGAAGCAAAGATGAAGGGTTGTAAGTTGGCGACCATGGACCCAAGACTATCTAATACGGCGAGTATGTCCGATTATTGGATGCCTTCTTATCCCGGGACGGAAGCTGCGGTATTGCTGGCTATGGCCAAAATAATCTTGGAAAAAGGCTTGTACAATCGGGAATACATGGAAAATTGGACCAATTGGCAAATGTATATGGAAAAAGTCCACCCCAATGCGGAGCCGACTTTTGAGAATTTTATCCAAGAAGTGATTAATGAATATGCCGAGTTTACACCCGAATATGCCGAGAAAGAAAGTGGCGTTACTGCCGAAATGATTGAAGAAATTGCCGTTAAAATCGGTGAAGCAGGGACACGGTTTGCTAGTCATAACTGGCGGAGTGCAGCCAGCGGAAATCTTGGTGGATGGGCAGTGTCCAGAACCTTGCATTTCTTGAGTGTCATCACCGGTAGTGTTGGTACCAAAGGTGGGACTTCCCCTAATAGTTGGAATAAATGGAAGCCTACGGTACCATATACGCCACCGCCGGAGAAGTTTTGGAATGACATCCATTTTCCGGATGAGTACCCGTTGGCGATGTTTGAGATGAGCCAATTATTGCCCCATTTTTTGAAGGAAGGACGGGGTAAATTAGATGTATATTTTACGCGGGTTTTCAATCCAATTTGGACATACCCTGACGGATTTACTTGGATGGAAGCTTTGACGGATGAGAATTTGGTCGGGACACATATTGCCTTGACACCGACTTGGAGTGAGACGGCGTTTTATGCGGATTATGTGTTGCCGATGGGTTTAGCGGCTGAGCGTCATGACTTGAACTCCTATGCGACACATGGCGGTGTTTGGATGGCTTTCCGGCAACCGGTGGTAAGGGAAGCGATGCGTCGTGCGGGCAAAGAAGTAGAATATACTTACGAAGCTAATCCGGGAGAAGTATGGGAAGAAGATGAGTTTTGGATTGAATTGTCTTGGCGGATTGACCCCGACGGAAGCATGGGTATCAGAAAGTATTTTGAGTCCATGAAAAATCCGGGGCAAAAAATTACCATTGACGAATGGCATCAATATGTATTTGAGCATGTCAAAGGCCTTCCGGAAAAAGCTAAAGCCGAAGGATTGACAGAGTTGGATTACATGAAGAAATACGGCGCCTTCGAAATAGAGAAGTACTCTTACAAGAAAAATGAAAAGCTTCTTTCGGAAAAACAATTGGAAGGGACAACAACGGATAAATACGGGACCATTTTTAAAGATGGTAAATCTATCGGTGTCATGGTTAATGGTCAAGCGATGGTTGGATTTCCTACGCCTTCGCGTAAGCAAGAGTTCTACTCGCAGACCATGGTGGATTGGAAATGGCCGGAATATGCAATTCCCAGGTATTTGAAGAGTCATATCCATCAAGATAATTTGGATCGGGAGAAAGGGGAATATGTTTTGGTTCCAACTTTCAGATTGCCGACTTTGATTCACTCCCGTTCGGGAAATGCCAAGTGGCTCTATGAAATTGCCAACCGAAATCCGGTTTGGATGCATCCGCAAGAAGCGAATCGCTTTGGCTTGAAAACAGGAGATTTGATTAAGTTACATACGGATATTGGATATTTTGTGGATAAGGTATGGGTAACAGAAGGGATGAAACCGGGCGTGGTAGCCGTATCTCACCACTTGGGTAGATGGCGTCGGCCCCAAGATAAAATCGGTAATCGCTGGGCTACCAATACAGTTAAAATAGAAAATGACGGTAAAGGTGGTTGGAAGATGTCCACAATTTCGGGTATTCGTCCGTTTGATAGCGGTGATGCGGATTCCAAACGGATTTTTTGGTCAGACGGCGGGGTACACCAAAATATTACTCATGCGGTACATCCGGATCCCATCAGCGGTATGCATGCTTGGCATCAACGGGTACGCCTAGAGAATGTGGGGCCTAATGATAAGTATGGAGATATTTTTGTAGATACGGAGAAGTCCATGGAGAATTTTAGAGAATGGCTAAAAATGACTCGCCCGGCGCCCGGTCCTAATGGGGAACGGAGACCGTTGTGGTTTGCTCGACCTTTTAGACCGGATGATAGGACTTATTATCGCAAGAATATGGATGAAATGGGGGGATTGAAGGAGGAGAGTTGATGAGTTTTAGGAGTTGAGAAGTTTAGAAGTTGATGGCTCCAGATTGCTAAGCTCGGAGCCTGCCTGCCGAATAGGTAGGCCTGCGGAGAGATTGGTAAGATGGACTTTTAAAGAAATTTCCCGCAGACCTGCCTACTGCCCGAAGGAAGGTAGGTTTGCGCAGATACTTCCCGCAGATTTACGCAGATTTGAACCGCAGATTTACGCAGATTTTAAATTTAGAAGTTTACGGCTCCAGATTGCTAAGCTCGGAGCTTGCCTGCCGATTAGGTAGGCTTGCGGAGAGATTGGTAAGCTGGAATTTTAATGATACTTCCCGCAGATTTTCGCAGATTTTTGGAGCTTGATTGCCTACATTTAAACCCCAAAAGAAATAAAAAGTGAGAAATATCAAATTGGTTTTATTGTTTTTTTTACCTTGCGGTTTAATTAATTATAAAACTTAATAAGATGAGATATTTTTTTTGGATTATTTTAGTATTTGTTCTTACGTCTTGTGATTTGGCGGCTCAGAATGTGAGATTTTCGATAGGTGTGGGG
>JANTGI010000044.1 GCA_024762995.1 Saprospiraceae bacterium
CCCATGTATAACTGTGAAATTCACACTCAAACCCACTAAATAAGATTCTGTAATCGTTTACAGAAGATCATTGAATACGAATTATGAAGAATTTATTGTTGATTGTTTTGTTTTTGGCCGCAAGGCCTATTTTTTCTTTTGCTCAAACAGATACGCTTCCTTCTTTGAAGCTTAACTTTGTAGAGCCGGCCGAATACGAGATTGGCGGGGTCAAGGTAAAAGGGGCAAAATTTAGCGATCCTAATGCGATAATCGCCATTTCCGGACTTAGGGTCGGTGATAAAATAAAAATTCCCGGTATCGAAACCGAAAAGGCGATTAAGTCACTTTGGAAGTTAAAATTGTTTACAGATGTTCAGGTTTCCATCTACAAGATTATTGGAGACATTGCTTTTTTGGAAATCAAGGTGCAAGAAATGCCTAGACTAACCGGGCATATCTTGCGAAAAATAAAGAAAACACAGCATGATGATATCAATGAGATTATCAATAATGCCGTCCGAAAGGGGACTATCGTCACCACACAAGTAAAAGAAACCATCAAAAATGAAGTCAAAAACTATTATGTCGGTAAAGGCTTTTTGGATGCCGATGTCCAAGTAACGGAAATCGTCGATACAACCAGACAAAATGCCGTAAAACTGGTGATAAAAGCCGACCGCAAAAAGAAGGTGAAAATTCATCGAATCACCTTTTTCGGCAACGATCATGTTAAGTCTAGAAAGTTGCGCAAGCAGATGAAGGATACCAAAGAACAAAGACGATTGTTTTCGGCTTCAAAATTCTTGAAAGACGAATACAAGGCTGATAAGAAGAATATTATTGATTACTACAATAAAATTGGTTATCGTGATGCGACCATTCTTTCGGATACCGTTTATAGAAATGACAAAGGTAAGTTAGAAGTGGATATTCATATCAAGGAAGGAAGTCAGTATCATTTTAGAAATATTTCTTGGAAAGGAAACTCGCTCTATGAAACCGAACGGTTGCAGACCATTTTGGGAATCAAAAAGGGAGATATTTACAACTCTGAATTATTAGAAACCCGTCTGCGTTTTAGTCAAGATGGGCGAGATATTAGCTCTTTGTACTTAGACAAAGGTTACTTGGCATTTCGGATAGATCCGGTTGAAGTGGCGGTTGAAAATGACTCTATTGATTTGGTCCTTCGCATATTTGAAGGGCCCCAGTTTACGGTAGATAGGGTCGTTGTGAATGGTAATGACCGGACACATGAACATGTGATACGTCGAGAATTAAGGACAAAGCCGGGGCAAAAATTTTCGAGAGCGGCGATTATTCGTTCTCAAAGGGAATTAATGGCATTAGGTTATTTTAATCCGGAAAATTTTGGAATCCAAACACCGACCAATCCACAGCGTGGAACGGTTGATATTGTCTATGATTTGGATGAAAAGCCTTCCGATCAGCTGGAGTTGTCCGCCGGTTATCAGCCGGGACGTCAATATGGAGCCAATTATATACGCGGCGGTTTGATTGGTACCTTAGGGGTGAAATTTAGCAATTTTGCGATAGCGGACATTGCTAAGAAGTCTGCCTGGAAACCGTATCCGCAAGGGGATGGACAAGTATTGAGCCTGCGTGGTCAGATGCAAGGCTCCTTTCGGAAAAGTATCAGTGCTTCATTCACAGAGCCTTGGCTGGGGGGTAAGCGTCCGACTTCTTTGTCCATCGCTTCATCGTTTTCACATTTTGGGTTAGATTACAACAATGAATCCTATTTTAGGACACTGAATAACACCATTAGCTTGGGTAAGCGCTTAAAGTTTCCGGATGATAATTTTATTTCCAGTACCGCTTTGAGCTTCGAAGTCTTGAATTTGCTCAATGCGCGGGGTTATTTTCAGACACCGGACGGTCAGAATTTAGCGACAGGGCGTTTTAATAACTTTGCGATTATCCAAAACTTTACACGTTCGACCATTAGCTATCCGTTATTCCCGGAGCAAGGCTCTAAGTTCTCTTTAATTGTAAAAGCAACGCCACCGTATTCTTTGTTTAGAAAGAAAGATGCTTCCACTTTGGAAGAGAAGTATAAATTTACAGAATATATCAAATTTCGTTTTAATGCCGAGTGGTACACGAGTTTGGGGAGTAAATTTGTCTTAAAAACCGGAGCCAAGATGGGCTATTTAGGGGCGTACTCTAAGAAACATGGGCAATCACCGTTTGAGCGATTCGAATTGGGTGGGGGTGCTTTGGATCAGCAGTCCTTCCAAATTACCAGCCGTGAATTTATAACCCTACGTGGTTATCCAAGTGGGGTCTCTACTTTTGGGGCGAATAGCCATGGGGCTGCGATGTTTAATAAATTCACCATGGAATTAAGGTATCCGCTTTCGCTAAATCCTTCTTCGACCATTTACTTGTTATCCTTTTTGGAAGCGGGTAATGCTTGGGATTCATTTAGAGATTATGACCCGTTTAATTTAAAGCGCTCTGCCGGATTAGGGTTGCGTGTATTCTTGCCAATGTTCGGTACTATTGGGTTTGATTACGGGGTTGGTTTTGATAAGCCAAAGAACGGAGAGAAGTTTTTCCAAAACTACGGGGAGTTTAATATCATTATTGGTGTAGAGCCGGAGTAGAAACAGGGTCGCTGTGTATCTGTTAAGAAAAATTGAGTAAAAAATGGGCCTGCAGGGGCAGGCGTAAAACGGGGCATTTGACCCAGTTGCATAGACTATAATTTCAAAGAGATATGAAAGCTTTTCGACCATACCGGCACCCACTTTCCCTTTCGGAAAAAGAAATGCAAGCCCGGGTAAGTGCCTACTATGCCTTAATGGATGGTCGTCGTTCGTTACGCCACTTCTCGGATAAAGCTGTTGCGCGTAACTTGATAGAAAAGATAGTCATGACGGCATCGACGGCTCCTTCCGGCGCTCACAAGCAGCCGTGGACTTTTTGCGTCGTGGGTAATCCAAAGATTAAGAAGGCCATTCGTCAAGCTGCCGAGCAAGAAGAATACGAAAATTATCATGGCCGGATGTCAGATGATTGGTTGAAGGATTTGGAGCCTTTTGACACAGATTGGCATAAGCCCTTTCTCGAAACGGCTCCTTGGCTGATTATTCCATTCAAAAAATCTTATGACGTCGATGAAAAGGGCAATCACTCCAAAAATTATTATGTCAATGAATCTGTAGGTCTAGCTTGTGGCTTTTTGTTGACAGCCATCCACAATGCCGGCTTAGTGGCGTTGACCCATACTCCAAGTCCTATGCGCTTTCTCCAAGACATCCTTCAGCGTCCGGATAATGAACGTCCTTTCTTAGTTATCCCCGTGGGTTATCCTGCGGACGGAGTAGAAGTGCCGGTTTTGGAAAGGAAGAAATTGGCGGATGTCGCAAAATTTTTCTGACTTTTGGTGCCGTGACGAATATTTTGGAACCGGCAACAGGTTGAACCATTATGGATTCCAGCAGTTGAATTACCAATGAAATCACCACAACGCATAGATTGGTCCAATTGGCTGCCCATCACAAAGAAAGAACTTCAGTATCATGGCTGGGAAGATGTTGATGTGGTTTTGATCACCGGAGATGCTTATGTGGATCATCCGGCATTTGGGGCTGCGGTGATTGGGCGTATCATTCAGCGGGAAGGTTTTCGGGTGGCGATTGTGCCGCAGCCTAGTTGGAATGATGATTGGAGAGACTTTAAGAAATTTGGGAAACCCAACTATTTCTTTGCGGTTACTTCGGGCAATATGGATTCCATGATTAATCACTATACTGCCAACAAACGCCGCCGGTCTGAAGATGCCTATACACCGGGTGGAGATAAAGGCTTTCGGCCGGATTATGCGACGACGGTTTATACCCAAATTCTTAAGGAATTGTATCCTGATACACCTGTTTTGATAGGGGGGATTGAAGCATCACTGCGCAGAGTGACTCATTATGATTATTGGTCTGACCAACTGATGCCGTCTATACTCAAGACGACGGGAGCTGATTTGATGATATATGGGATGGGGGAGAAGCCGTTGGTCGAGTTGTTGAGATTGCTCAAAAAAGGGGTTCCTTTTCACTCGATAAAGAACTTGAAGCAGACGGCTTATTTATCTCCTTTTGGGGAAGCATTGCCCAAGGTGGATTGGGAAGATGTGCAACTCCATAGCCATGAAAACTGCTTAAAAGATAAGATTGTTTTTGCCTCTAATTTTAAGACTGTCGAAATTGAATCCAATAAGATATTCGGAAGGCGTATCTTGCAACAAATAGGGGAAGACTGGTTGGTCATCAATCCATCGAATCCGCCCATGACAGAGACGGAGATTGACGCTTCTTTCGAATTGCCTTTTACGCGGTTGCCCCACCCCAAATATAGCAAGCGCGGACCCATCCCCGCCTACGAGATGATTAAGTTTTCTGTGAATATGCATCGAGGTTGTTTTGGGGGATGTAGTTTTTGTACGATTTCGGCACATCAAGGCAAATTCATCGCTTCCCGCTCCGAAAATTCCATTTTGACGGAAGTCGATGCCATCACCAAAATGCCTGATTTTAAGGGATATATTACAGATTTAGGAGGGCCGTCGGCCAATATGTACAAGATGAAAGGTAAGATTCAATCTATTTGTGATAAGTGCCAAGCACCATCTTGTATTTCACCGGTCGTTTGCTCCAATTTGGATACATCCCATGACGCCATGACAAACATTTACCGCAAGGTTGATGCACATCCCAAAATCAAAAAAGCGACCATTGGTAGTGGGATTCGCTATGATTTATTGGTCAAGGAATTTAATAAGAAAGGGGACAGCCGAAGCATGAGAGAATACATGACTCAGCTAGTCACCCGGCATATTTCCGGAAGGCTCAAAGTTGCTCCGGAACACGGCTCGGATGCTACTTTAAAGGTGATGCGAAAGCCGTCCTTTAAGTACTTTTTTCAGTTTAAGAAGATGTATGATAAAGTCAATCAAAAAGCCGGACTGAAGCAGCCCCTGATTCCATATTTTATCTCTAGTCACCCGGGTTGTCAGGAAGAAGATATGGCGGACCTTGCGGCAAAAACAAAAGATTTGGGTTTTCGATTGGAGCAAGTCCAAGGCTTTACTCCTACGCCTATGACCGTCGCGACGGTGATTTATTATTCGGGCGTGCATCCTTACACTTTGAAGCCGATGTACACCGCTAAAACTCGACAAGAGCGGGATGCCCAACATCAGTTTTTCTTTTGGTATAAAGGGGAGTTTAGGCAGAAAATAAAAGCTCGTTTGGCTAAATTAGGTCGATTGGATCTTGCAGAAATACTGTTGGGCGGACGTCCAAAAAATACGCCACAAAAAGACAAGAAAAAGAATAATCAACGTCATGGAAAAAGCCGGCGTCCTAGTCAGAAGCCTAGTAACAAACGTAGAAAGCGACGGTAGCCGGAATTTGTAACCCTTTGACCCCTGTTGCAGCAGTACCCTTCAACAATACCACAAAGTCAAGAATGAGCGGTGCCGTTGTATCGCTATACCGTCAGACCGCTATACCGCTATATCGTCATACCGATTGTCCAACTCTTCAGTTATGGACGCATCAGTTCCAATGTTTTTTCTTCTTCCCCATCATTTTGGGCGGGTTCTATGTGAAGGATCCGGCACATTAAGTCGTAGAGATGAATGTTTTGGATGAGTGGGGCGTGGTAGCCTTTTTTGAAGGCGGGCCCTTGGGCATACAAAATTCCATTCATGTCTGTATAGTCCGGGTCATATCCATGTGTGCCTCCTGTCGCTTTTTTCGGATGTGAATTGAAATAGCTTCTTTGGGCGATGGTCCAATGTAAATCCGCAACAGCTATAATGGGTTGAATAAACTCATTGTCGTTATAATGGTATTTTTCGGGGAGATGTCCTTTTTTGTACACGTGCATTTTGGGGTGGGCACCCTTTAAGGCTGTGTAAACGGCATCTTCATATCCCGGTAAAGGGCGGATGGCGGTTGCCGGCGACCAATCAATGACCTTGACATCGTTCATGTTGATATAATCATCCAAAAAAATGACACTATCCCTGCTCAGTTGGGTCATTCCATGGTCAGAAACAACGATGACATTCACCACGTCCTCCAGATTTCGGGCTTCAATGCCTGTCCAAAGAGCGGCTAGTTGAGAATCCACACGTTCGGTGGCTTTTAAGGATTCCGGGCTTAATGGCCCGTATTTGTGACCGGAGTGGTCGGGTTCATCAAAGTATAAAGAAATAAATCTTGGACGTTCTTTTTTAGGCAAATCCAGCCACTTGAGTACTTGGTTGACTCGGTCTTTGTAGGGCACTTTGCCGTCATAAGGTTTCCAGTATGTAGGCCGGTAACCGGCAATTTTGGCTTCGGAACCGGGCCAAAAATAGGTGGCGGACTTGACCCCTTGTCGTTCAGCGGTGACCCAGATAGGCTCACCGTGATACCATTTTGATTGGGCAGGCGCTCCGTTACTTAATTTATACCACTCACCGGTTTTGTCATTGAATATTCGATTGGAGATGATGCCATGATGAGCCGGATAGAGTCCGGTGACGATGGAGATATGGTTGGGGAAAGTCTTAGAGGGGAAAACCGTTTTTATCCCATCGGCTCTGATGCCTCTTTTCTCCATTTTGTCCAATGCGGGTGTGTTGGAACTATCGGGATAGTCATATCGGCAGCCATCGAAGGAGACCAAAATAAGCGTAGGCTCATATCCTTGCGGAGTGGTACGGATGGCGGGTTTGACATGGCAGGCGGTAGTCCACCAAAGAAGAAGCAGTAAAAAAGTGTATTTGAAGGTTTTCATCGGATGGCTGGTTTAGATGAAGTAGGCATGAGCATTTTTTGCGCAAGCACAAAAAGTCTTGGGGATACAAAAATGCACCCTTTTATTGAGAAAAAATAATGTTGGGGAGATTATTTTTGGGGAGTCGAGAAATGGCCCTACTCCGCATCCCATAATTTCTTTGTATATTTGCGGAATGAAGCCAAGAATACCACAAGGAACAAGGGATTTTACCCCACAGCAGATAGCGAAGCGTAATTATATCTTTGAAATCATCAAAGAGGTGTATGAGTTGTATGGATTTCGTCCGATAGAGACCCCGACGATGGAGTTGCTTTCGACCCTTACGGGAAAATATGGAGAAGAAGGCGATAAACTCTTATTCAAAATATTAAATAATGGCGACTTTCTAAAAGATGTCTCCCCGGAGCTCCTTGCGGAGAAAAAATCTGCCGCTATTATTCCTAAAATTGCCAAACGTGGATTGCGGTATGACTTGACCGTTCCATTTGCCCGATTTGTGGTGATGAACCAAAACGCCTTGAGTTTTCCTTTTAAACGTTACCAGATTCAGCCGGTCTGGCGAGCAGATCGCCCGCAAAAGGGGCGTTATCGGGAGTTTTATCAGTGCGATGCAGATGTTATTGGGTCTAAGTCACTGTTGTATGAAGCGGAATTGATACAGATCATCGACGAAGTTTTTAAGCGTTTGAATATTAAGGTGACCATCCATATCAATAATCGCAAGATCTTGGCCGGTATTGCGGAAGCCACAGGTATTGGAGCAGAACATTTTGTGGATATGACCGTGGCGATTGATAAATTGGACAAAATCGGCGCTGAAAAGGTCATGGAAGAGATGGTGCGTCGTGGCATCGCGGCACCGAAAGCGGAGCAGGTGATGGGTTTGTTGGAGATTGATTCTATCGAACAGTTGGCGGCAAAGATGGATGATGTCGGCTCTGAATCCGGATTAAATGGGGTTGAAAAATTGCAGACTATCTGGCGATTTTTGGAGCATAGTCCGCTGACAAACTATTTGAAATTTGATATTGCTTTGGCACGAGGATTAAATTATTATACGGGGACTATTTTTGAAGTGACCGCTAATGACGTGGAGATGGGCAGCATTTTGGGAGGGGGAAGATATGATGATTTGACGGGTATTTTTGGCCTTAAAAACATGTCAGGTGTAGGGATTTCGTTTGGCGCAGAGCGTATTTATGATATTATGGAAGCGGGGTCTCTTTTTCCGGAAGGAATCGTTCATGATGTCCAAGCCTTGATTGTGACATTTGATGATTTGGCTTTGGATTATGGATTTGGGATATTGACCGCTTTGCGAAAGGCGGGGATTGCTGCAGATATTTATCCGGAGCCGGTCAAGATGAAAAAGCAAATGAAATATGCTAATGCCCGTGCCATTCCTTTTGTTATTGTTATTGGTGACAACGAAATGAAGACCGGTGAGTTAGTACTTAAAAATATGGAAACCGGAGTACAGCAGACTTTATTTTTGGAGGATTTGTTGACAGTTTTGTCTCCATCCCAAACTTAGACTATGAAAAAAATTCTAACCTATAGCCTGCTGCTGGTCGTGTTGGCGGTGGCGGGTGTATTCTTCTTTGTATTTTATCCGCGAACACCTATCATTACGGGCTTTTCGGCGCATAGTGTCTGTTCTTGTCATTTTGTTGCCGGACGAGATCAAGCGTCCATAGAGCAAAATGATAATGATATTGACATCATCAGTAAGGCAAAGAATGTGATTGATGAAGAAGGGCTTTCCGTTACTTCAAGCATATTTGGCTTGCGCAAAAGAAAAGCCGTATATCGCCAAGGGCTGGGATGTGTTCTTCTGGGGTTGGATGGCGCACGACCGGTTTCTTTAGACGCGCCTCCGCGTAGGCGCTTAAGCGATACGCTATATTGGCCATACGGCAAAAAAGAAAATTTTGTCAAAAATGAGCAAGTACAATCAGTCATTGACGGGGCTTTTGATCACGGCACTGAGAAGGTTAAAAATACCCGAGCGGTCATCGTCGTCCAACATGGAAAGATAATCGCAGAGCAATATGCTCCGGGATTTGGCAAAGATGTCCCATTATTGGGTTGGTCAATGACCAAAAGTGTGGTCAATGCGCTTTACGGGGTTTTAGCACAGCAGGGAAAGGTCGATATTACGCAGCCTGTTGGTCTGGCCGAATGGGCCGGGGATGAACGAAAAGACATCACTTATAGTGATTTGTTACGGATGAACAGCGGGTTGGAATGGACAGAAGACTATGGTTCTATTTCGGATGCGACCAAAATGTTGTTTGAGGCGAATGATGTTTCTGAAGTCCAGCGCAAAAAGCCTTTGGCATTTCCGATAGGAGAGCATTGGGTGTATTCATCGGGTACCACTAATTTGTTGGCGGGTTTGTTGAAAAGTCGGTTTTCTACTTTGCAGGAGTACTTAAATTTTCCATATTCTACGCTGTTTGATAAGATAGGGATGACTTCGATGGTGATGGAGACTGATTTGGTGGGTACTTTTATAGGCTCTTCGTATGGATGGGCGACACCACGGGATTGGGCAAAATTCGGGTTATTGTATCTCCAAGATGGTATGTGGAATGGAGAACGGATTTTGCCGGAAGGCTGGGTGCAATATACTAAGACGCCGGCGAAAGGTTCTGATGGGGATTATGGTGCCCAATTCTGGTTGAACGAAGGTCATGAATATCCTTTAAGTCCCAAGGATATGTACTATTGCGATGGTTATCAAGGTCAATATGTGTATATTTTGCCTAGTCAAGATATGGTGATTGTGCGGATGGGTTTGACGGGGTATCCTGAATTTGCTGCGGATGAAATGATTGCCGGTGTTTTGGAAGCACTGGGGGAAGGTGATTAGATGACTAGCTGGAAGGTGTATGCCATGATTGGTCTTTGCTAAAACATACAGTTTTCAAGACCTTTCAAATTTTGTTTTACCTTTAAAAAAAGGTCAAAGATTAAAAAAGAGCGTCCAAAATATTAAATCTTGGGTCAGATTAGAAAAAATAGTTGACTATTGCTACAAAACGAATTACCTTTGCATACCAAAATTAGGGCCTATAGCTCAGCTGGTTAGAGCACCTGACTCATAATCAGGTGGTCCGGGGTTCAAGTCCCTGTGGGCCCACCTATAAAGATCGTCTCTATTGCAGACGGTCTTTTTTTGTAGATATAAGGCTTGTCTTGTATCTATACGTTTTCATTCTGTCTTTCAAAAAACAAAAAACCGTCTCTTCACAAAGGAAGAAACGGTTATTGCTCATTTTTTTAATACCAACAAGGTCTTAGCGGAACCACCCGCTTTATGACCTGTCCGGAAGTAAGTGACACGCTCAAAATAATCTCGCCCAACTTTGGACTTTTTTCTGATTGTGCCCCCGAGTGCTAGGAGTGGTTTATTACAAATTACACGATCTTTCCGGTAAAACTATCTTAAAAGTATGGAAATGGTTTTATTTGATACGACCATTATGCCTAACTCTAAAAATCAAAAAAAGAAGCACCCAACCCTGCTTTCAGTAGTCAGGTGTTTCTTTGGAGTTAACCGTTCCTTATGGAGCGATTATTTTTCCTGAAGCGATAGGTATGTGTCCGTCTTCTATTACAAAAACGTAAACGCCTTTGGATATGCTGCTTCGGGATAACCGGAATTTTCCGGTCGTAGAAGATTGCTCTACTAGAACGCTCCCATCTATTCTGTATAGACGCAATCTTAAATCGGTTAATGGAATATATTCTTTCACTTCAATGGTCGCTTCCGTTAAAAACGGGTTGGGACGAACATCAAGTTTTACATTTTCGTTGATTGGGTTTTTGACATCGACCATCACGTACAATTGCTCATTGTCACCGCCGATGGTGTGTAAGCTGGGGTTGAGTGCGATGGTATCTTCTCCCATGATTATTTGGGCGTGGGTACTGATTTGTGTATTGACCGGGTTGTTGGGGATTTGTGACACTCTGAATTTTACAAAGCCTTCTCCATCCGGAGGAATGGAAACGTTGTCAAAGGTGAACATGACGATGTTTTGAGCGCTCAAAGTAAAGTCATACGGAAGACTGGATGCCCCGGGCTGAACGGAGATGATGTTTAGATTTTCCGAAAGGGAATCTCTAATCACCAATCTCGTCAACGTGGTTGGGGTGACGTTTTTGAAATAAATCAAATAAGTCAAATCGGTATGAGATGTAATCTCGAAATTGGGTCCATAGCCTTTGGGATGGCCTGTAATCGTATTAGGTGTGGGGGTATTTGTGCTTTCTTGGCAGTCTATCGAGATGAAATAATCTGCGTCGTCTTCTGCAAATTCGGTGACAGAGCCAAGCATAATACCTGTATTGTAACCATCACATCCTTCTAAGGCAACTGTCGGATAGCTTTTGCCCGGATGATTGGCGGATTGATTGACGATAAGCCGGTAAGTATGCTCGGCGGTCAATTCACTCAGTGTCTGTGTGCCTCCGCTCGGCAATTGAACTTGGCCTGTTTTGCCAATAATCATATCTTCAATGATGATGTAGTCTTGTTGGGCAGACATGTCGGTGCTGCCTACATTTTTTATGGTAAATTGAACCGAATCATCTTTACAAATTCCATTTACTTGGACAGACGAATGATCCCATGCCGGCGAAACGGGGTCGCAAATCATTTTTGGAAAAATCTCTGCCTTCATGCATTGCGCTTGACCTTCTACGGTGCCAATACAACTGTTGGAGACCGAAATGCTAAATCTTCCGAAATGATCCGGAGCTATATTCCCGATGTTAAATGTGATGTGTTTTCCGTCCAATTGAGCAGGCGCAAGACTACTGCCTGCATAAGTCATGAAGCTGTCAAGGGTGATATGCACAGAAGCGTCAAAGGCGGGGCTCGTACCATTGTTGCGGTAATCGACCCAATATTTGATGGTCTCACAGGGTTTGACATAAGCAGAAGAAATATCTACTTCCATGTGGGGACAACCAAAATTGGGCTGTAGCAGCGTTTTGACTCTGTTTTCAGAATAGTTGATGAGGTCAATGGATTGGGTCGGTGTACATGGCAACCAAGAAGTTGTTCGGGGTAAGGTCTTTAGGTTGACATTGCCAGTGTCCAATAGGACAAACTCAAATTGACCATCGGTATTGGAGGTGGTGTATTCGTAAAACGTATTCCTTTCCACTCGTAAAGGAAGATCGTTGATACCATTTTCTCCGGCATCAAATTGACAGTTTTCATTAAAATCATAGATGGTGACGCCTTCGATAAAACCGGCATTAATGCCGGCAAAATAAGCATCATGGTTTTTAATCGCATTGCTACTGTCCGCAACGATGAAACTATCATCAAGGACAAAACGAACTTTAGATACCTTTTTTTCGAGTGTGCTAAATCTTAGCTTATAAATCACCGTGTTGTCAGGAATCGTGACATTATTGGTGTTGTCAATCCAGCTAAATTTGACAATTCCTTTTTGGGGCTCAAAAAATTCAAGGGAGCCTTGGATGTTAATTTCTGTTAGTCCAAGTAAAGTGAAAGCAGTTGTGTCATAAGTCATGGTATATTCAAACGCCGCCACATCTGTAAAATTCGTTACCTGAACACCCACATCAAAAATAGTACTCGATGTGTCACCAATCGCTCTAAACGTCACCTGCCCGTTCGCTTGCGCAAAAAGTAGAACGAAAAAGATGATATATAGGCCGTTTTTCAACATAGTTGGTGTGTTGTTATCAATGAATCGGTAAATGGGATGGCCTTTAGGGCTCTTTTCGGTTTCGGATATTACAAATGTCTTGGTAATTTTGATGTCTCCAAAAGACAATATATTCAATTTGTTGATTATTTTTTTGAGTTTGATGTAGCTTTTTTTCATTTTTGTTTGGTTTAAATTGTTGATTATTAGTGCTTTGTGCTATTTTTGGTGGTTGATTTATTTGCATTTTTGTTGAAAAAAATACTTCTTTGTTGTATGCAAAAAAGTACTTTATTCGAGATTATAGCTGATTTTGACCGAAAGGAATACAAATATATCCGTAATTGGCTCCAATCACCGGTCCACAATAAGCGCCGGGATGTTCGGGATTTGTTTGATTGGATGGTAAAATGGCAGGGAACCGCCCCCACCAAAGAAGAAATATATCAGCTTCTATATCCTAAAACGGAATATGATGATGCACGTATGCGTCAAGTGATGTTTTTTTTACAAAAAGAAATAGAAAGTTATTTGATTCATCAAGCGGTATCGGAAGATGAGCTTTTTTCGTTGCGAACTTTGGCGCACGTATATCAAAAGAAGAAATTGGCCAAGCCATTTGTGAAAACACTCTCCAAGGCCAAACGACAATTAGAGAAATATCCTTATCGCAACCGGCATCATCTGTCTATGGAGCACTTATTGTTGCAGGAAGAGTATAATTTTGTCAGTGCTCGCGGCCGGTTTCAAGAGCTGAACTTGCAGAGTTTGTCGGACACGCTGGAGCGCAATTTTTTGGCGGAAAAGCTACGTCATGCGTGTATGATGTCTGCTCATGTCCGGGTATTTAAAAAAGACTATGATTTTGGGCTTTTGGAGGCTAGTTTGGAATATGTAGAAAAACGAAAATGGTTGAATCATCCGGCTATTTCCCTATATTATTACAGTTATCGGGCTTTGACCGAAACGGATAGGCACTGGTTTGATTTGCTTTTGCAAGATATGAAAAAATGGAAGTCCGTCCTTCCTCATGATGAGGAGCATGAAATCTTATTGTTGGCGATTAACTTTTGTATCGGAAAAATTAATGAAGGGGATAAGTCTTATTACCAACAAGTACTGCCCCTTTATCGACAAGGTGTAGAGGAAGGGGTTTTGTTGATGAATGGACAGATTTCGAGATATACCTTCATCAATATTGTTTCTGCGGCTTTGCATGAAAAAGACTATGATTGGGCAGAGGTGTTGATTAGTCAGTATGGGCATTTGCTGGAGGAACGTTTTCGAGAAAGTACGGTAAATCTATCCCTTATTAGCCTGTTTTATGCGCGCAAAAAGTATAGAAAGGCTATGGAACTGATAAATGAGACGGTATTTGACGATATTTTGATGGGTTTATTTGCGAAGAGTTTTTTGGCAAAAATTTATTATGAGTTGGGAGAAGACGTGGCTTTGGAGTCGTTTATTGATAGTTTTTTGACTTATTTACGTCGTAAGGAAGTCATGGCTTATCACCGAAAAATTTATAAGACTTTTGCGCTTACGCTAAAAAAAATCCAGCGATTGAATTGGGAAGATAAGCAAGAACAAGCCAAACTCCGGCAACAAATCATCGATTTGGATAAGGTGGCGGAGCGAGATTGGTTGTTGAAGCAATTGTCATAACCGAACTTCAAAGCCTTTTCCTTGTGCGCTCTTGAGTCAGGATGGGACACGAAATATAAAAGATGAGAAAACATAATCCGTTTTGGCGCTCATCCGTTTTCTCTCTAGGTTTTTGGGCTGCCTGTCTGCCATCTTTGTTTTTTGCCGAACAAAATAATAACCATTATGGCTCGTTAACGTTTACTAAACAATAATGTGCAAAGTGTTAGAAAAAAAGTATTATCTTTGCCGCTAATCTTTGAATAAAAATCTAACAGACACCGGAGGTGATTAGAAGAATTAAACATATTATTTCGCTTTCATTGGTATTCATCTTATTGATGCCAATGACTGTTAAAATGTTTGATGAAGTTTTTCACGAGCATGATGATTTTCGGTGTACCACTAAGACGGACAAGCATTTTCATAAGCATCATGAAAAATGTTATATTTCGGCTTTTACCCTATCGGTTTTTACCTTAGCGAAAGAAAAGCCGAATGTAAAAATACATTTATCTTATGTGGCCGTTTCGGATTTATACAATTATGTATATAAGTCTAACGGCTCCGATTTCTCCTTTTTATTACGAGGTCCTCCTTCCTTTACAGCTTGATCGACACATCTATTAAATTGCGGCCTGCCTGGCGCAGCGAAGGCTTTAGTGGTCGACAGACAGGTACTTCGGTATAACGGTGCAGCGATACAACGGTAAACAGTTGTCATTCAGCAGCCATGGACTTTTCTAAGTGCCGATACCTGAGTAATTAATAGATGTACAACACTCATTTGTAAAATTTTTAAAATCGTAATAAAATGTCAAATTTCAAAGCATTTTTAGCCACCTTTGTTGTGGCTACCCTATTAATCACTTCATGTAAAAAGGATAAAGACCCGGTTATCCCAAATGAAGAGGAAGTCATCACTACCCTCAAGTACACTTTAACTCCGGCAGGTGGAGGGACTCCTGTTGTTCTTAGTTTTCAAGACCTAGATGGCGATGGTGGTAATGCGCCCGTTATCACCGGTGGAACACTGGAAGCCAACCAAACCTATACCGGTGACATGGTATTGCTAAACGAGCAGGAGAATCCTGTAGATAATATTACGGAGGAGATTCATGAAGAGAATAAAGATCATCAATTCTTTTTTCAAACAACGATTCCGGGCATAAAAGTTAGTTATACCGATAGTGATGCGGATGGTCATCCGGTTGGTCTTCAAACGACGTTAAAAACCGGAGATGCCGGAAGCGGTATGTTGAAAATAACTTTAAGGCACCAGCCGGATAAATCTGCCACGGGTGTGCCCCAAGGCGAAATAACCAATGCTGGTGGAGAAACAGATATTGAAGTAGAATTTGATGTTACAGTTCAATAGAGTTATATCCATAACACTTTTGGTGGTTTTACCTGTATTGGCATTTTCTCAGGATTGTTCGTTTACTTTAAAGGGACATGTGAAAGATGCCGATACAGGTTCGCCACTGGAGTTTGTAAGCTTATTCGTCGAATCCACCGGAACAGGAGCGGTCACTGACAGTACCGGCTACTTTGAGATGGATCATTTATGCAAAGGAGACTACCACATAGTGCTTAGTCATTTGTCTTGCGAATCCAAAAATGCTTTTGTGCATTTAGTGGGTGATTCGACTTTAGAACTCACCATGGAGCATACCGCCAATGTACTTAGCTCCGTTGTTGTTACCTCGAAAAGCGACAATAAGACAACACAAAATGTTGAAAGTATCAATCAACAGAGTATTTCTGATAATGCCAATGAAAATTTGGGCAATATGCTCCAGTCTATTGCCGGAGTGAGTACGTTGAAAACAGGAAGTGGGATTGCTAAGCCTGTTGTCCATGGACTATATGGCAATCGTTTGACCATCTTAAACAATGGGATTACTCAAAGTGGACAACAATGGGGCAATGATCATAGTCCGGAAATTGACCCGTTAGTGGCCAATAAGATACGAGTTATAAAAGGCACTTCGTCCTTAGAATATATGGGGTCAAATCTAGGCAATGTCGTCATCGTAGAGCCCAAAAGGATTTATCGAGACCCCCATTTACATGGACGCGCTCACTATTCCCTTGAAACGAATGGGAGAAGTCATGGCTTGAACGTTCAGTTACAAAAATATAATCCAAAATTATCGTGGAAGATAAACGGTACACTCAAAAAGAGCGGCGACCAAAAAACAGCCCATTACTTCCTTACGAATACCGGAGACCAAGAAGCCAATTTGGCCTTACAATTTGAAAAGTCCTTTGCCGATAAATGGTTTGCCGATTTGTTTTTTAGCACTTATAATACGGAAATAGGTGTGTTAAGAGGCTCTCATATTGGTAATTTAACCGATTTGGAAGAGGCCTTCCATCGAGAAATTCCCTTTTATACAAAGGATAGTTTTAGTTATCAAATTGATGCACCCAAACAAAAAGTGAATCATCACTTATTAAAATTACACACTAGGTATCTCAGGGATGATGCCCAACAGTTTAATTTTACCTTCGCTGCTCAATTTGATAATCGTAGAGAATATGATGTTCGTCGAGGAGGGCGTTCGGAGATTCCGGCTCTAAGTATTCAGCAGTTTGCTTATTTTGCGGAAGCGAAATATCAAAGAGATTTCAAACGCCAGTTCCGCTTGAAGTCAGGAGTACAAATGAATATCACAGATAATACAAATAATCCCAATACGGGCATTTTGCCTTTGATTCCGGATTATTTGGCTTACGAAACAGGTGTCTATCTTATAGGCTCAAAGAAGGTGAATAAATCCTTTTTGGAGATCGGCGTAAGAAGTGATCGTATTAATCAAAACGTAGTGGCCATCTCGCGCACCTTGCCCCGGGAGATTGTGCGATATGACAATGTGTTTCAAAAATTAGGTACGTCTTTGGGTTGGCGGTATTCCTTTACCGATGACTTGTTGGTTTCTTACAATATGGGATTAGCGACACGGAATCCTGCGATTAATGAGTTATATAGTTTTGGTTTGCACCAAGGTGTAAGTGGGATTGAAGAAGGGAATCTCCACTTAGAACCTGAAAAATCACTCAAATCAACCTTGGGGTTGAATGCAAATATCCGGGCTAAACTGTCTTTGGATGTCTTGGGTTATTATCAAAGGATAAAGGATTATATTTATCTTGATCCACAAAAGGAAATTCGTTTGACGATTAGGGGGGCTTTTCCTGTTTTTGAATACAAGCAGACCGATGCGGAGATTTTTGGGCTGGATTTTACCGGTAAATATCAAATAAACCGATCTCTAAAGATTAAATGTAGTTATAGTTTTATCAAGGGTCATGATTTGAGCAATCATGTGCCTGTAATCAATCTGCCTTCCAACAATATTCTTTCAAGTATCGGGTATGAATTTTTCAGGCCCATTGCTATCGGTCATAAAAAGTTGGAAAATTTTACCGTTGAGCTAATCGACCAAAATGTTTTTGAACAAAAAAATATTTTGCCGGAGCAAGATTTTGTTCCCCCGCCCAAAGGGTATAATTTGTTGAATGCGAAATTGGCTACGGATATGCAATTGAAGAAGCAAAGGCTTCGATTTACCTTAAAAGTAAATAATATTTTGAATGAATCCTACAGAGATTATCTCAATCGTCAAAGGTATTTTGCGGATGGCCTGGGGACTAATTTTATTTTGGGTATCGGGCTGAAATTTTGACTTAAGTTTCGACCTGAAGGCTATCGAGCTTGGCAGACCGAAATTAGAGCCGGTTAAGGGTAAAAGGTTAATAATCAGTGTATTACAAGATTTGGTTTCATTACTCAGGCAGTTTCCTATATGTTTTTTTGCATGATATTTTTCTCAAATATTTGGTCTGTGCCCTGATGGAAAATCCGTGTAAACCTGCCAGCCGTGAAGCAGGCTGGTCTGTTACACTTGCCAGCGGCGCAGCAGGCTGGTCCGTATCATCTGTGTTCTTAAATAAACGATGCATCTTCTAAAGCGCATAAAGCCAATAATCCCCAATTTTCCCGATAAATTTTTCATTATGATCAAGTTGTGATGTGGTGATGATGTGGGTAATGCCCAGCGTTTTGAAGTGTTTAATTTGTTTTGGGGATGGCGCAAAATGATGTTGAATCAGTCTCGTATTGGAATTATTGGCGGATGTGGTTTGGCGGTAAATATCATGAATACGATGATACCATTCTACTAGTTTGGAACGAAAATGAATGGTGGCTTTGTAATCCACATAAGTGCTTCGCTCCCCATAATATTTTAAATGTGTAAAGTCTGACGGAGTGATGAATAGGGCATCTTTGGGTGTTTTGGCTTTCGCAAAAAGTGCCATTTTTATCCGATCGTTGTAAGCGCCCCGCCACGGGAGATCCAAGGTGGTGGGTTGCCTTTGCGGAAGCTTCAAGAATAGAAAAATCCCAAGTCCGACAAAAACAAATCCCGTCATCGGGGTATATAGCTTGCGCAAAAAATCAACTTTGGACAGCAGCTTTTTCTCAATGAAAACAAATAGCGCAATACTGCTAAAGAATTTTAACCAAATCGTCGTTTTAAACCACTGCGCCGAAAGTATGGCGGGTATTTGCGCAAGCTCCACCCCAACGGAATAGACCACAAGCCCAAGGGCCACAACCGCATAAAACCAAAAAATAAGTCGATTTTGCTTTCCCAAAAACCACCACCCAAACAAAAAATAAGGCACTAAAAGCCCATAATCTTTTAAGGGATAATCCGCCGGAAAATAATGATGACCCAAGCGAAATTCCAAGATCTCAAATATTTTTGCGGAAGCGACCGTCGAATCCGAAAACGACCGTTGTAGAAAAATAATCCATGCACCAGACGTCAACACATAGAGCACCACAGCCTTCCAAGGAAAAGGATTTTTGGTCTTTTGGAGAGAGGCCAGCCACCAAGCCGATGTCTCCAACAAAAACAATTGGACGCCGACCATCGGATGGATAAACGTCGTAGGAATCAGCAGTAAAATGGCCCGATGAATACGTTTTTTTAGCAGCCAATAAACGCTCCAAACACCTATGGACTTTGCCACCAAACTTGGCGCTAAGTTATTGTAATACAGTTCATTACCCCCTAAATTATGGTTGTAAAGAATTAATAAAGTCATCATCGTTGCCAGAAAAGCAGACGTTTTGTTTGATGTAAAAATCAACGCCACTTTCAAAAGGCCTAATATTAAAAATAAAGTCACCAAAAAATGGGCAATAAAAGCCGTCCAACCACTATGAATGCCAAGTATTTTTAGCATTTGTACAAAAATCCAACGCACATCCGGAAAGTGCGACTGAATGCCATCTATATAAAAGTCATGGGGATACAGCGTGGGGTCTAGGAGTTTTTTGACGTAAGGAAAGGTCTCCATCGTACCCAAATGCCCAAAGACATAGCCATGACCCAAAATGAGCAACACATAGCCACCAATCGCTAAGGTGAAAAGTGATAGGAAATTAGATTTGTCGGACATTCTTGCTTTTGTTACGGTTCAACTGTCTTTCTATCGTCAAAAGAAATCGTTGTATCGTGTGTTCTTCAAGCAGGAAAGGTACGAATTTTTGTATATGAAGCAAAGCCAACCGACAAATGAATGTCAATTGGCTTGCTAGGATGAAATAATGAAGAAATTTTGATGGAGTCCACCTATTTTCAGGACTTAATTCTACCGGCTTCGTCTTCAAGGCCTGTTTTTCTGCGTCTAGCGGCTTTGACTTTTTTGTTGCCGAAATTATAGGAGAAGTTGATTTTGTAACGGTGACTTTCCCAATTGCCCCCACCGGACATTTTTTGACCGGCAAAAAGGCTTTCCGCTCTCCAATACTGAGTATTGAACACATCGTCCAAACCTATTTTTAGGGTGCCATTGCCTTTTAGGATTTTCTTTTGCAGGCCAATGTCCGTCCCCCACATGCTTTTGGTTTTGAAGGTGCCCCCCCAGACGCTGGGAGATGAATAAAAACCGGAGACTTCCAACGCAATTCCTTGCGGTAAAGTGAAGGTGTTTTGGGCATAGACATTGACCCCGGTGACCTTTAGATGGATGGTGCGGTTTTTACCAAAATCGGCCTTATTGATATTTTGGTAGAGATTGATATTGGTGTAAGCCGACCACCATTTTTTAATCGGTATCGGAGAACTGATATTCATACTATAGACATCCAATGAAGCGATATTTTTCCAAGTGATAAAGCTGGAATTGGTATTAATCGTGTCCACAATACGCGTCATGTAGTCGTCAATATGGGTGTAATTGATGGACGTGGTGACCATGTTCATAAAGGTATGGCTCAATTGCAGGTTGTGAGAAAAATGGGGCTGCAAGAAAGGATTTCCTTTTTGGTAGGTCAACTCGTCTAGTTTAAATTCAAAGGGGTTTAATTCCTGATAATTGGGGCGGCTGACTCGCTTTCCATAGCTCAGTCTAAAGCTGTTTTTGGCATTGGCGGCATAGGAGATGGCTGCCGATGGAAACCAATTGAGATATTCCCGTTCGTCCGGATGATCTTGATTATTTTTTAGGGCGATTAATTCTCCTTTGGTTTGAGTATTTTCGGCACGAAGCCCTACGTTTAGGCTGATTTTTTTGTTGATAGGGCGCATGAAGCTGACATATCCGGCCGTTACATTTTCGTTATAGATAAACTTATTGGTTCGATTAGAATCAATAGTCGGCAACTCATTGACAATATTGTAATAGTCAAAAGTATTGTCGGTTTTGACTTTTGATAGTTTGGTGCCAAGTTCTAATTTACCGCCCCAAAGTTTTTGTTCGTAGTCGATTTTTCCGACAAGGATGGAGATGTCACTCGGAGTGATGGTTTTGTTTTCGTTGAAAGAGAGCAAGGTGATTTTGTCGGAATCAAGGTATTTGTTGGGTTGAAAAGTGGTATTATCGCTGGAAAAGAGTCCATAGTCCAAGTCGATATTTAGTTCTTTCCCTGATTTTTTCTTAAACTGGTAGTTCAAATTAACATTGTTTCTGGATCGTTTGGTATCGGAAAAGCTGTTGGAATTTAAATAATTGACGGCTGACCTATCCGCTGCCGGATAAATATCGGTCATGCCTGTTCCATTGTTTTCGTTGGTGCTATACCCACCATTGATTAAGAATCCCAAGGTGTTTTGTTTGTTTAGGAAAAAATCCATTCCTGCCTTGTAAGAAAGACCTTCGTCATCGGAAACAAAGGTGGTTCTGTTGTCATACACTTGGTTGTCCAGCTCTCTTTTGATATGGGTTCCATTTTTCCAAATTCCTTTATCCCCATTGATACTTCCGAATGAATTAATGCGTTTGTTTCGATAATTAGCGCTTAGGCCTGAGCGATATTTAGCAAAAGTACCGATAGAGTAACCTGCTGTAAATGAGCCATTTGCACCGAAGTTTTCATTCTTTTTCAGTTTGATATTAATGATACCGGCATTGCCTTCAGCTTCATATTTTGCAGAAGGACTGGTGATGATTTCGATGGCATCAATTTGTTCAGACGGTATGTTTTTGAGCATATTGGCTAGGTCGGCTCCGCTCATAGGTGTTTTGCGTCCATCCACGTAAACGAGCACTCCGGACTTACCAAGCAAGATGATATTATCATTGTTATCGACCATTACGCCGGGTGCTTTTCTGAGCAATTTCATGGCATCGCTTCCTGACGAGTTGATACTTTTATCAATATTAAACACCGTTTTGTCCGGCTGGACTTCAATCATCCGGCGTTGAGTGGAGACCACAACTTCTTGGATTGTGGCTGGATTGTTTAGGGTGATTTGACCGAGGTCTATGCCTCCTTTCGGAGAAAAGGCTTTGGATGTAAAACTTGACAAGCCGACATAGGATATTTCGACATAATACTCTTGTTGAGCATCGGGCGGAAAGACCTTGAATTGTCCATTTTCTTCTGAGTAACCCAATTTGGCGATGGAAGAATCGGGCAAGTTGTGTAATAAAATATTTGAGAAAGCTAGGGGTTCACCGGCTTCATTTTGGATGGTTCCTTGTATGGTTGTAAGGTCAGCTTGCGCAAAAAGGGCGCCTGTCCAAAGCACTAGGAGTAGAGTGGCTATTCGGATTTTCATTTTTTTCAATTTTTTAAGTTTCGAGTTTGAGAACGCGTTCCGGAAGAATGACCCATTGATTCGTTTCCTTTGAAGAATCGGTGCATTGAATTTGGATGCGTCCTGTTATTTGTTCTTAAGGATGGCTTCGAGTTGAAAAAGTGACAGGTTGGGAAGTACTTATCGACGAATGGATGAATAAAAACGATGAAGAATGATGATTGCCGGATTTATCCTTTCATAAAAAATCGTACTTTTGTGCAAGCATGAAATAAAGAAACGATGAAAGAAGAATCAAAAGGAACAGAAATAGGTGAATTGGGAGAGTTTGGACTCATTGAGCACTTGACCAAAAATTTTAAAATTAAGAACCCATCTACGATTAAAGGCGTTGGAGATGATGCGGCAGTGATGGATTATGGGGGTTTGGAGACAGTGGTTTCGACGGATTTATTATTGGAGGGTATTCACTTTGATTTGATGTACACGCCGTTAAAGCATTTGGGCTATAAGGCCGTAGTTGTCAATGTGTCCGATATTTACGCCATGAATGCGAAACCGACCCAAATAACGGTCTCCTTGGGGATATCCAACCGATTTTCGGTAGAGGCTCTGGAAGCTTTTTATGCGGGCGTGAAATTGGCTTGTGACTACTATGGAGTTGACTTAGTGGGTGGAGATACTTCTTCGTCGCGTCAAGGGATGGTCATCAGTGTGACGGCATTGGGGGTTGCCCCCAAAGATAAAATCGTCTATCGAAGTACTGCAAAGGAAGGGGATTTGATTTGTGTTACGGGTTATTTGGGGAATGCCTACTTGGGCTTGCAGATTCTCGAACGGGAGAAGCAGATTTTTCAGGAGCATCCGGAGATACAGCCGGAATTGAATAAGGAAGAAGCGTTTATAGGTCGATTTTTGAAGCCAGAAGCCAGAAAAGATGTTATTGAGCTTTTTGCGCAAGCGAATTTAGTGCCGACGTCTATGATTGATGTGTCAGATGGGTTGGCGTCGGATTTGTTTCATATATGTAAGGCATCCGGAGTCGGAGCGTACCTAGAGGAAAGTGGTGTGCCGATACACATGGATACCCAATTGAAGATAATAGAAGAGTTTAAGCTAGACCCTATTACGGTGGCTTTGCATGGAGGAGAAGATTATGAGTTGTTGTTTACGGTAGATCCCAAGGATTTGGAAAAAGTGAAGGTGCTCCCTAATTTGTTTATTGCCGGAGAAATTACCTCGAAAGAAGACGGAATAAAACTACATACCAAAGGAGGGAATATACATGCCTTAAAGGCGCAGGGGTGGCAGCATTTTTAGAAGGGTAAGCCCTAGGTTTTTTGCCATAAAATGCCCTTTAATGGTTTTGCAAAAGATTTACTTTTTTGGTGCGAAGTTGGAGTTTGGGGATCTTTAACTGATTTCGTTGGCGGTACCTTGGTTTGTGGTAGTGAAAAGGAAAGGCATGGGCCATTGATGTTTGGGTAGGTGATGGAAGTCATATTTATTTCTTCAACTTGTTTCTTTGTTGCTTGTTTTTATTTAGATTTGTTCCAAATAAGGGTGGTGGAGGTGTTTTGGTCTTTGGGGCGCTCCCTGCGGTCGCTTTTGGTCTTTGGAGCGCAGCAAGCTGCTTTTGGTCTTTGGGGCGCAGCAAGCTGCTTTTGGTCTTTGGGGCGCAGCAAGCTGCTTTTGGTCTTTGGGGCGCAGCAAGCTG
>JANTGI010000045.1 GCA_024762995.1 Saprospiraceae bacterium
GCAGGCAGGCCTGCAGGGGCAGGCAGGCGCAAAAAGGGCATTTTATGACAAAAACTAGCGGGTACCTAAACAGTTTTTCTCTAAAATCGTGGCCCGAAAGTTTCAAAACACACGGAAATGCCTAAATTTAGGCTATAAACGGGGACGCATAAACAGTTATGTAATAAATTAGCCAAAAATTCCTTTTTCTCCCAAAAAATAACCAATTTTGCGTAATCAATGGAAACGAATTACGGCAAAACATATTGGTGGATACTCGCTGTAGCGGCTATTTTATTTATCCCTTTTACAGGGAATGTCCATCTCTTTGACTGGGATGAAATCAACTTTGCGGAGTGTGCCAGAGAGATGTTGGTTTCTCACGATTATTTTCAGCCACAAATCAATTTTCAGCCCTTCTGGGAAAAACCCCCATTATTCATTTGGCTACAAGCCTTATCGATGCGTTTGTTGGGCGTCAACGAGTTGGCGGCACGGTTGCCCAATGCGTTGGTCGGTCTGCTGACGCTATTTACCATCATGCGGGTCGGAGACAAGATGTCCGGCACAGCCCATACGGGAAAATATTGGGCGTTGGCATTTTTGGGTTCGATTCTTCCACATTTATATTTTCGTTCGGGCATCATTGATCCCCTATTCAATTACTTCATGTTTTTGGGGATATTATACTACGGATACGCTTTCGCAAAAGCAAATAGACTTGGGACTTTTAGATATTCTACTTATACTTATGCGGCGCTATCAGGATTATTTATCGGTTTGGGTGTTTTAACCAAAGGGCCGGTGGCTTATTTAATTCCTGCCTTGGTCATTTTCATAGAGTGGAGCATCCGTCGATTCCGGAATTTTAAATTATTGCTGGTCCACATGACAATACTTTCCGTGACGGCGCTGTTGACCACGTTGCTGTGGTTTGGTCCGGACTTAATAATGAATGGGCCTTGGTTTTTGAAGACCTTTATCACCTATCAGATTAGATTATTTAGCACACCGGATGCCGGACATGGCGGCTTTTTTGGGTATCATTTTGTCGTTTTGTTATTTGGTGTATTTCCGGCGAGTTTTTTGGCTATACGCGGATTAATTTTCCGAAAGGAAATTAGAAAGAAAAATAAAACGTTGATATTCAACCGATTAATGTCCGCAACTTTTTGGGTCGTACTCGTTCTTTTTACCATCGTCAAATCCAAAATAGTCCATTACTCCTCCATGGCTTACTTTCCACTAACCTATTATGCCGGATTTGCGGTCGCCAAAACCATCAAAAATCCTAACGAGATTCCGCTTTCGCTAAAAAAAGTAATCTTATTTGTAGGCATCGTAATAGGGCTAATCGTGGCAAGTGTACCTTTCCTTGGACACCACATCGAATTGCTAAAGCCATTTTTTGAGCAAGATAAATTTGCGTTAGCCAATTTAGAAGCCACTGTCCATTGGCCATTATGGCAAGGGATAGCAGGTCTGGAATTAATCGCCACGGTTGTTGCATGGTATTTAATCTGTCAAAGAAATAAGACAAAAACGGCTTATACCCTTTTATTTTTGGGCACGGCTCTTTTTGTGTGGCTAACCTTAAGCTTCTACATCAAAAAGATTGAAAAATATTCGCAAAATGCGGCTATAGAATTTTTTAAATCCAAACAAGAGGAAGATTGCTACATTTTGCCCGTGGGCTACAAAAGCTATGCACATCTTTTTTATGCTAAAATAAAGCCCCACCACAATAAAAAAGCTTATGACACCGATTGGTTAACAGATGGTCCCGTTGACAAAACCACCTACCTAGTCGGCAAAATAACCTCATTAAACTACCTTAAAAACCGACCCGATGCCAAAGAAATCTACCGAAAAAATGGCTTCATCGTTTTTGTTAGGCACCCAACCAAACCGACCCAATAAAATTTGGCCTGTTATTTTTTTGTGCATTTGTCAAGAACCATAAACTCAACCATCATGAAAGTTTATGCCCTCCTACCCCTTATCGCTTTTATGCTACTCAGTTGCCATTCTTCTAAAGTAGCCATTCAGAAACTAGACCATTATCCCATGGAATCAACCCTATTCGCCGAAATCAAAATTGACAAAAAAGACTTAGTCCAATTACTCAATCAAAAAATAGATACCGCACTCCGGCAGCCTATCACCACAGGGAACATCCAAATGAGTGTCTCCCGCGCTGAAACGATGTCCATGTCCATCAAAGGCGACCACTTGCTCTATTCTCTGCCTGTGCATATTGAAGCCAAGATGAGTTCTTTTGCAAAAGCAAAGGGTCGCTTAGTGCTTTGGTTCAAATCCAACTATAAATTTCAGGAGGACTGGACACTCACTACAAAAACACAAGTATCTGATTTCCAATGGATTGAACAACCTAAAGCCGAATTATTCGGACTCCAATTGCCCATCGAGAAACTCTCTAATTTGGCGATTGACCATTTTGGGCCGGTACTGGCCCGAACAATTGATGAGCAAATGGAAGCTTACTCCGACTTTAGACCACAAATCCAAACCCTTTTGGACAGCGCTGCTTCCCCGATATTGGTTGATTCGGTTCATCACCTTTGGTTGACGGGAGAGCCCAAGCGATTCGGGTTGGCTCCTTTCTTTGACAACGGAGAGACTTTATTATCCGGCATTTACAATACATCCATCTTTACCATACACCACAAAAAGCCCCAAATAGCCCCATTAAAAACCCCAAAACTAGAAATAAAACCCTTCAAAAAACAAAAAACTCAAATCCACGTCAATGCCATTTTTACCGCAGACAGTTTATCCGAATTGCTCAAAGAGCAAATGATCGGCATGGAATTGCCTTTCGGAAATAAAAAAATCAAAATAGAAGACATTGATATTGATTTTGCCGGAAGGCTCTTACGATCCAAAATCAAAGTCTCCGGTGGTATCAATGGATATATAGACGGCTCGGGAGCCCCCTATATGAATAAGGAGCACACCAAGCTAAAGATTAACGACTTTGACATCAAGCTCACCGGGAGCAATCTAATCATGCGAAATGGCATCAAATTGTTTCGCAAGAAAATCCAAAAACTCCTTGAAGAAAGTATCAACGACCAAATCCGGCAAATGTCCCAAGAAGCCATCCAAAAAATACGTAAAGACTACTCCTTCATGGCTTTAAGTCCAATAATTAACCTTGCGGTCTTGCCTGATAACCAAATAACTTTTAACTTTGAGACTCGCAAGGGTTCCCTCCTATACCTACAAATTTCATTGAACGGAGTTGTTCAACTAAATGTGAATGCACATGGAAGATTATAACTTTGTCGTATTTCAGTCGCCAAAACTTTTGGCCCACCTGAAAGAAGATACCAAACCAAGTTGGGGGAGAATGAGCGCACAACAAATGGTCGAACATTTGAGTTTGCGTTTTGCCTATGCGTCCAAAAAGGTGATACCCCGCCCCTTTATGTCCAGCGAAAGAATGGCCTTCTACAAGGCCAAATTTTTCAATAGAGACATAAAAATCAAAAAGAATTTTACCGCTAAGGGACTAATTCCGGACGAGCAAGTATCTGAACTTCGCTTTAAAAACCTAAAAGAAGCGATTGCAGTTTACAAAAAATCACTTCGAGAATTTGATGAATTCTTCAGAATCAACCCGATTGCGCTTACTTATAATCCGTTTTTTGGATATTTAAGTAAAGAAGAATGGATTTATTATCATGCCCGCCATATCAAGCATCATTTCTTACAATTTGGGCTAATTGATGAAAACGGCAGCTCGGTCTCTCACCGTATTCAGGGGTTTTAGATGGTCAATGCCCACACACTAGGGGCGATGCCGTGGTCAACCGTCAATCAATTTCTTTTTCAAAACAGAAAATTCTTCTTCTGTGATGGCTCCTTGTTCTTTGAGTAAGGCCAATTCTTTGAGTTGCTCGACGATGTTTGACGAGCCGGTCGATTTAGAATCCGGTGTGGAGCCGGCTTCGTCATCAAAATCAAAGCCTTCGGCTTCAAAAAATCTGGCTTCGGCTTCTAAATCTAAATCCGATTTTTTTACGTCTTTGACCACAGTTTTACCCTTCTCAAACTTTTCTTTATAAAATTTGCGTAAGCGGTCTATATCAAAGTCCAAAATAGTGCCACCGGAGCTAAAATGCTTCTTAAAGACTTCTCCCAAAGCATAGGTCGATGCCCCGGCAAAACTTGACACCGCCATCCCGCCTATCCAAGAACCAATTCCCGGAATCAACTTCACCAACCGCCCCGCGGTCACGCGTGCCAAGGCCGAACTGGTCATCGATGTAACGATGGCTTTACCCTGAACTTCCTGAAATTCAACATCATACACTTTACACAATTGTCGTATCATATCCAATTGTAAGGCGCTTACCGCAAAAACATCTGCCATCAAGACCGGAATAAAACCGGCACCCATGGACCAGATGATATGATTGCGGATAATGGAATCAGCATGCTTTTCTCTTTCTTTACTTACACTCATTGTATTTGTTTTTAAGTCTATTGGTAACTATTTAGGTACCCACAGGTTTTTGCCATAAAATGCCCTTTTTGCGCCTGCCTGCCCCCCGCAGGCCTGCCTGCCCTTAATACTCAAAGGAATGCGGTTTGGGAAAATAGATGATGAGCGAATTTGTCAAAGGTCAAAGCAAAAAACACAGTCGTAGCTGCGCTACGGCGAGTATTTTTGCAAAGAGATTTGGCCAATTTGCCATAAAAGAATTCCCAAATCATTTTCTATTGAGTATAAACAGCTACCATCTTTATTTATGTTACAAAATTAAACCTTGACTAGTTTAACGCTCGATATAATCGGATGTTTTGCCGTTTTTTTTCGATGAAAGTCGTTGATAGCTACTAGACGCTCCGGTTTTTGGTCAAAATGAGTCATCAGGCGTATAATTCTCATTACGCTCCTACCCTCCTACGAGTTGTTTCAAGTCAAAAATTTTGTAGAACAGCTTCCGTGCCTTCTCCAATTTAACACATTTTTAAAAAATATTAACAGATTCGTACAATAATTAACAAATTAATGAAAGCGATTAACAGAGAAACAACAAAACATAGCCCAAATTTTATCATCTTTGAGTTATCAAAACGAAAACATTATTCACCCAAGCATGCCCTGCTTTACAAAACCTAAAACCAATGAAAAAGCTCATTTTATATTCCATCATTTTAGTCACCGTATTGAGCACCGGTTGTGCCACCCCTAAGCATGCCTACAAAAAAGGGAATATGCAAAGTGCGGTCGAACTTGCCATCAAGCGTTTGCGCAAGCATAAGGTAAAAGACAAAGATGTCATCATCTTGGAAAAGGCATTCGCCATCATCAACAAAAGAGAATATGATCGGCTGCAAGTACTCCTTTCGGAAAATGACGACAACAAATGGCCCAAAGTAAACTCCATTGCAAAGAGGATTTATAATCGCCAGCAAGAGCTGAAGCCCTACTTGCCTTTGTATATTAAGTCTCAAAACAGAGAAGCCGTTTTCACTTTCTTTCCGGTCAAAGAACTGATGATCCGGTCTAAAGAAAAAGCAGCGGAACAATACTATAAAAACGGATTGGCTGATTTAGCGGAAGCAAAAAAAGGAAATCGACGGGCGGCACGAAGCGCTTATGCTAATTTTGAACATACTAGCCGCTATTACAGAAATTACAAGGACACCAAAAGATTAATGGAAGAAGCTCATCGCCTAGGTACCACTTACGCCGTCATCGGTTTGACCAATGAGACCAATGCCTTGCTTCCCAGTCGCTTTAAAAATGCGGTATTGCGCATGTATCCGAGTGATTTGAATACTTTTTGGACAAAATTTGACCTAAACCCAAAGGCGCGTAAATACGACTATAAAGTGATGATTCGATTGACCAATGTGGCCGCTACGCCGGAAGAAATCCGCAACAATCAATTCATCGAAGAAAAGGAAATCAAAGACGGTTTCGAATATGTCATGGACCAAAATGGTAATGTCGCCAAAGACAGCTTAGGAAATGACATCGTTCAAGACAAGTACATCACCGTAAGGGCCAATGTATTCTCCACAGAGCAGCACAAAGCGACCACTTTGACGGCTTTTGTGGATGTAATCAACACCCATACCGGTGAGCGCCTGATGAGCCGTCAAGTTACTGCCGAATCTGTATTTAGTAATTTTGCGATGAGATACGAAGGAGATAAACGGGCATTGTCGAAAGAGACTAGACGAAACCTAGGAAATCGGCCGGTTCCTTTTCCATCTAACGAGCAGATGCTGATTCAAGCCGCAGAAGCGCTTTCGCCCAAAATAAAGGACATGATTTGTGATCATATTAGCATTATGGAAGATTAAGCACCGACAGCTGCTCTCCGCGAGGGCAGCTGTTTGCTTTCGCCAAACCCGAAAATATGGAAGATACATTTGGACAGCAAGTCATCAACTATACCAAGGCCTTTCGCCCCGATTGGCAACTCCCCGAAGACATTGAATTGTTGTTTCCTTACGGGAAAAAGGCGACCATGCAGGCCGTCAGCCAATTCTACACCAAATTTTTTAATGACCGAAAGGAAAGAACTTTTTTGTTTGGCATCAATCCCGGGCGATTTGGATCAGGAATTACCGGTGTATCTTTTACGGATCCTTATTTTTTGGAAACGACTTGCGGCATCCCCAATGACTTTGATAAGAAGAAGGAACTTTCTTCTATTTTTATCAATGAAGTCATCATGGCGTTTGGCGGAGCAAAGGCGTTTTATGAAAAGTTTTATATTACGGCAGTAAGCCATTTAGGCTTTATCAAGGAGGGTAAAAATATTAATTATTACGACGATAAAGCACTCCAAAAAGCCGTTTTACCGCATATCATCCGGAATATTCAGACTCAAATCCAATTTGGAGCCAATCGTAAAGTCGCTTTTAGTATCGGCAAGGGCACCAATTATAAATTTTTGACCCAATTAAATAAGGAACACCGTTTTTTTGACAAAATCGAAGCCCTGCCCCACCCCCGATGGGTGCTTCAATATCGACGCAAAACAAAGGAATTGTATGTTGATGAATATTTGAATAAACTGGGCACGGGTTCTTGGAAAGGCTAAAAATTTAACTGCACTTTCAGGCTATCGAGTAGCCAACAAGTACGGGACATCTATCGGCCCAAAACCCTTGAAAAAAGAAGATACTCCCGGTAACTCCGACCCTTCAAAATCTAAGACACATCGCGTCCCGGCATGGGCACGAATAATCGCATCCAGCATAAAATGCCCGGAAAATGCCTTTCGTCCGGCTTCCGTAGTATGTCCGACTAAATAAACAATCCGCTCCGGCCCTTCCATAAAACGACTCAACTTTGGAAAAAAACCTATCGCACCGATGGAGCCATCATTTAACCGGACAACTTGTATATCCTCCGTACCATATAATGCCACCAAATCCATGAGTTGCCCCAAGCCGACCGTCGTGGGCAATGCCGCCATTATTTTAGCGAAAGCGGCAGCGGAAAAGAGCTCTACATCCATATAATTCATTGATTGTGAAGATTTTATATTGGACTTATGCCCTTTACGATAAGATTTTCGGATAGACTCATAGGGTTGATTTAGGTTGAGTTCATAGTTGGTTCGTTGCCGAAAAGACCACCCTTTAAGACGGGGAATGGGATTGGCGGAATTCATCTGCATATTTACCCGGACATAGAATTTGGAGAGCGCCGCCAACATGGCTTTGACCACCACTACATCCCGCTGAAAACGTCCAAAAGCCCCTAATTGTTGGGCATAAAAAGGGTGATAAACTTGGGGAGCACCCAGCAATTTACGATTATAAGCAATAGGCATCACCATCTCATAATCTCCCAAAACAATCACCTTCCAATGATAAGCCACCACATCCAAATGCGCCGAAAAAGCATAAGGCATCGGGCAAATGGCTTGGGTGATACAGCGATCATATTTGGCGATGTCTAGCTTATTTCTTGGAATGATTCGGATATTCATCTCACTCTTATCACATTTAATCCATCTCGAATCGGGATCAATACATTCTCCACGCGCTCATCTGCTAATACTATTTTGTTAAACTCATCAATGGCTTGAGTTTGCCGATCATTAGGCTTGATATTTTCCACGACTTTTCCGCTCCACAGCACATTATCGGCCACGATGACTCCCCCTTTGTTCATTCGAGGAACTAAGACTTCGTAATAATTGGGGTAGTTCTCCTTATCGGCATCAATAAAGGCAAAATCAAAACGCCCTTCAATCACTTTTAACTTATCTAACGCATCGCCAATGTGTAATTGTATTTTTTGATCGACACCTGCCTTCCGGAAATATTTTAAAATCATGGACTCCAACTCTTCGTTGATTTCGATGGTATGCAAAAAGCCGTCAGCCGGCAATGCTTGAGCCACGGCAATAGCCGAATAGCCGGTAAAAGTACCGATTTCTACGGCTACTTTAGGCTGCAATAATTTCACCAACATCTGCAACAAAGAGACTTGCAAGGCTCCGGAAAGCATCTGGGGCATCAAACGGGTGACATAGGTCTGCCGCTCCAACTCTTGCAAAACCCCATCAGGTGATTGGGTATGTGTCCGGCAGTACTCTTCTATTTGGGCATCAATAATCTTCATGGAGTAAAGATAATCTAAATCAGCAATACACCCAAAATAAATAGATTTAAGTTTCGACGAATACATCCAAAATGTAGTGCCGATGGTATGACACACTCCGGTAAGGGCTTTTAGTCCCATGCTGAATAAATACCCTAATGCGCCTGGAGCCAATTCTCGCCGACATCCATACTCACCAAGATGGGTACTTTCAAATTAGGCATGGCGGATTTCATTTTTTCGTCGATAATGGGGCGAATGGTGTCGAGTTCGGACTTTAGGACATCGAAGACGAGTTCGTCATGGACTTGCATGATCATTTTGGATTGGATGTCGAGTTCTTGGAAAGTTTGATGGATATTATTCATTGCGATTTTTATCAAGTCGGCAGCAGTCCCTTGCACAGGTGTATTGATGGCGATCCGCTCCGCCATCGAACGCATCATACCATTTCTTGAGTTGATGTCCCGAATGGCACGCTTGCGACCTATCAAGGTCTGAACATAGCCGTTTTCTCGAGCAAATTCGACAATCTCTGCCATATAATTTTTCAAATTCGGGAACTGCTCAAAATAAGCTTTGATGAGCTCGGAAGCTTCTTTTCGCTTGATTCCCAATTGTTTAGAGAGATTAGTGGCTCCGGCTCCGTAGATAATGGAGAAGTTAACGGTTTTGGCTTTCCGTCGTTGGTCGGCGGTGACTTTATCATAAGGCACTCCAAAGACCCCGGCGGCGGTCGCACGGTGAATGTCTTGATTTTTAGCGAAAGCATCCAACATGGCTTCTTCATGACTGATTTCTGCAATCAATCGGAGCTCAATTTGAGAGTAATCGGCCGCCAGTAAGATATGATCTTTATCCCTTGGGACGAAGGCTTTTCTAATTTCTCGACCTTCTTCCGTTTTGATAGGAATATTCTGTAAATTAGGATTATTCGAACTCAATCTCCCGGTTGCTGTCAAAGCTTGGTTAAATGAGCTATGCACTCGTCCGGTGCGTGGATTGACTAACTTGGGCAAGGCATCGACATAGGTCGATTTGAGTTTATTGAGCCGGCGGCTGATTAAGATTTCTTTGACAATTTCATGGTCTTCGGCCAACTCGGACAAAATCTCCTCCCCTGTTTTGTATTGACCCGTTTTAGTTTTTGATTTCGTATAAGGAATTTTCAGATGCTCAAAAAGGAAGGTACCAATCTGACGGGGCGCATTCAAATTAAAAGGACGATTATCATTCGCCGCAAAAATTTTCTTTTCTACCAATTTGATTTTTTCCGCAAGGATATGCGAATAATTTTTCAAAAAATCCATATCAATTTTCACCCCTTCATATTCCATATCACAAAGGACTTTGCTCAATGGACATTCCACCTTATTAAATAAATCATCTAATTTATTTTCAATAAGCAAGGGCTTGAAATAGGCAGCCAATTGGAGGGTAATATCCGCATCTTCCGCCGCATAATCGCTGACTTTTTCGACGGGGACATCCCGCATATTACCTTGATTTTTACCTTTTTTGCCGATGAGTGTTTCAATCTTGATGGTCTGATAATTAAGATAAGTTTCTGCCAAGTAATCCATATTATGACGCATCTCAGGCTCCAATAAATAATGCGCAATCATCGTATCCCACCAAGGTCCTTTTAGCTCCGAACCGGCAATACGTAAAACAATCGCATCGTATTTTAGGTTTTGTCCTATCTTTGTAATTTGCTCATTTTCAAATACTTGCGCAAATTTCTTGATTAATTCAGCGGCTTCTTTCGGATTTTGGGAGACCGGTACATACCAAGCTTCATGCGGCCTTACGGCAAAAGACATTCCGACCAATTGGGCAAGATTCGGGTCAATATTGGTTGTTTCGGTATCAAAACAGATTTCGGATTGTTGACCAAGGATTTCAATCAGGTGGTCTATTTCTTGATGGGTTTGCACCAAATGATAATCATGTTTAACGGAGTCAATATGATTCAATTTAGTGGGCGCTCCTTGCGGAAAATCATCTTTAGCAGACGGCGCTTTAGCCTTGGAAGCAGGTGCTTCTTCTCCAAACAAAGAAGTTTGAACAACTTTGGGCTGTTCCCCTAAAATAGATTTAGCCAGCGTCTTAAACTCCAAATCTCTAAATAATTTGGCCAATTGGGGGCGATTAAACTCATTAATATGTAGGGCATCCACATCCAAAGCCAAAGGGACATGGGTATCTATTCGCGCAAGCACCTTAGACAGAAGAGCTTGCTCCTTTTGGCTGGCGACTTTTTGCTTGACGCTGCCTTTTAGTTCATCCACATGCTCAATAATGCCTTCGACGGTGTCGTATTGCGCCAAAAGTTTAGCGGCTGTTTTGGGGCCAACGCCTTTAATCCCCGGAATGTTATCCACGGCATCCCCTTGTAAGGCCAGCATATCCACGACCTGATCTACTCGTCGGATATTCCATTTTTCGAGAATTTCTTTAGGTCCTTGAATTTCAACATCATTTCCTTGGCGGGACGGGCGATAGAGTTTTACCTTGTCCGTGACCAATTGCCCAAAATCTTTATCGGGAGTCACCATAAAGACATCAAACCCTTCTTTTTCGGCCTTATGCGCTATGGTCCCGATGATGTCATCCGCTTCAAAACCCGTCTTTTCCAAAATTGGAATATGAAACGCTTTTAAAATCTCCCTAATAATAGGAACCGCAAAAGTGATGTCTTCCGGTTGTGCTTCCCGATTGGCTTTATATTCCGGAAACATGTCGTGACGAAAAGTCGGTCCCTTAAGGTCAAAAGCCACCCCGATATGAGTCGGTTTTTTATGTTTGATGATGTCCCATAAAGTACGTACAAAACCCGAAACAGCAGAAACATTCTGCCCCTTAGAGTTGATGAGTGGCCGACTGATAAAGGCAAAATGCGCTCGATAGATTAAGGCATAGGCATCTAGCAAGTAAAGTGTTTTCTTATTTCCCATAAGGGGCGAAGATAAGAAAAAAACACATGAATCAAAAAAACCGAACTCCTAAAATCAGGAATTCGGTTAATCACTTTTTTGAGAATTTTTGGTGCTCCAATGAATTTAAACTATGGGAGCAGTTTTTTGGGCTATCAAAGACTTACTTTTGGCAAGCCGGTTTTTGTTCTACGGGGAAGTTAGTAAAGTTAGCGACCATACCAAGCTTAGAAATCGTTGGAAATTCTAGCTCTGTCAACCAGCTGTTCATTTCTTGAGCAATGTGGTCATTAATCGTAATATTGGTAGGCGGCTTTGTGGTTTTTACATCGGCAGAAAGGAAAGCATACTCTAAGTAAAGAGCACCTGTAAACTCTCCAACACCTTGATAATCAACATCTACCACTCTATAAAACCAATTTTGGCTCTTCACTTTTTCATCTACGAAAGTATATTCTGTCACATTGTCTTCTTTAGCGACCATCGCCAAAGGGAAAAAATGCACGCCATCTTGAGATCTTTGAACGATAAAGAAATTCACATCTTTTACGGACTCCATAGTCCATTGGATATGATTACCGTTTTCAGACACTTCGCCTTGTAAAGGCTCTAAGTAAGAAACTGATCCGTAAGAAAATAACGTCACCAAAACGAATCCTACTAACAACATGATTTTTTTTCCATTCCACAACATAGCTTTCACATTTAAAGCACAACTGACAAAATTGTCAATCAATTTAATTTGGGAATGATTGGGTGTATCTTAGTAAGGGAAGTTAGGGAAGAAGCAGTTTTGGGTACTGCTTTAATGTGGGATATTGAGCTAAATGCAAAGCCCGTGCCAAAAACGATCAATGTTTCTTTTTTTTTTTAGTAGAGACAAGGGGTGCCTTGTCTCTACTAAAATTATTTATCCCAATCAGGGTCATATTTCTCCATCATATTCAGCCAAAGGGAGCGGGACATTCTCCAAATAAAAGGAGAGCCAAGAGCCAAAATAGCAATCAAAATCATAAAAGAAACCATCAAGGTCAAACCAATGACCCAATGAACTAACGCCATAAAAACAATGCAAAATAAGCCGGTCATAATATAGGATAAAAACATACTCCCATAATAAAATCCGGGCTCAGGCATATAAGACTGACCACAAACCGGACATTTGTCAGGCATTTTGAAAGAGTCACTATTAAAACCCAAAGTAGGCGATTCAAACAAATCCCCTTTTCGACACCTTGGGCACTTCATTTTTAGGGCATTGACTAAAACTGCAACGATATTCATTTCGATTTTTTTTACAAATGTATAATATATTTTTGCATTTCCCATATTTTCTTCCGTAACTTTGCCAAAAATTAAAAACCATCATAATGGAAAATACAAAAACAATCTCAAAAGGTATGTACTGGATTCTTTTCTTAGTATCCCTTGTTGCCTTGGTTTTATTGCTTAAGTTTGCTTCTAATTGGTTTTGGGCCGACCTTCCTTTCTTATTTACTTTCTTGGTGAAAGCGATGGATGTCATCTGATTAACCACCAATGTCATTGTTGTCATTTTCTAAGTTCTCCTGTTTTTAGCCAGAAACATGGATTTTGTGTATGCAAATTCCACAAAGTCAAGAATGTGGCACCTTTGTACCGTTACACCGTTGTACCCTAAACTACAATTATCTATATTTACTTCAACATTTTTTTGGCTATTTCCTATTTAATTCGGATTTTGGGCTGTGTTTTGGGCCAAATCGCTGTTCTACCCCACAATGACAAGCCTAAAACTTATAGGTGATTCACCATTTTTCCATAATGGAGCACTTTTTTTTCACGCAAGTGATTAATAATCAGTCTTTTATAGACTTTCGCTGCTTCCGCAAAACACAATAACATGACAAAGGCAAAAATAGCCGGGGTCGGATTTCATGTCCCTGAGAATATCATCACAAACGACGATTTAACCCAATACATGGATACCAATGATGCATGGATCCAAGAAAGAACCGGTATCAAAGAAAGACGCTGGGTGACTAGAGGTAAGGATACAACGGCCACACTTGCCGCCAAAGCATCGAGAATAGCCATCGAAAGAGCCGGGATTGAAGCAAAAGAAATTGACTTCATTGTCTTTGCCACCCTTAGCGCCGACTATTACTTTCCGGGTGCCGGAGTCATCCTTCAGCGAGAGCTTGGAATCGCAGATACAGAAATTGGAGCGATTGACATCAAAAACCAATGTACCGGATTTATTTATGCCCTATCCGTCGCTTCCCAATACATTGAAACCGGTATGTACAAAAACGTTTTAGTCGTCGGGGCCGAAGTTCAATCTATGGCTTTGGATTTATCAACTCGCGGACGGGGTATTGCCGTCATTTTTGGAGACGGCGCCGGGGCAGTCGTCCTACAACCCACCGAAGAAAAAGGCAAGGGAATACTGACCACCAAGCTTCATGCAGACGGGCGATATGCCGAAAAACTCATCATGCCGGTTCCGGGCTCCCACGGCGGATACCATAATGACGCCTTGGAAACGCCGTCAGATTGGAATTTTTCAGACGAAAAATGGGGAAATTCTTTTGTCAATGAACATATGCTCAAAAATGCCATGGTGTTTCCTTACATGGATGGTCAGCATGTATTCAAAATGGCCGTAACGAAGTTTCCCGAAGTCACCAAAGAAGCTTTGGATGCGGTCCACTTAAAAGTAAGTGATATTGATTTATTTATTCCACATCAAGCCAACTTGCGCATCAGCCAGTTTGTCGCCAAAAGACTAGGCATCCCCTTGGAAAAAGTAGTCAATAATATTCAAAAATATGGTAATACTACTGCCGCATCCATTCCTATTGCCCTTGCGGAAGCTTGGGAAGCCGGTAGAGTAAAGGAGGGCGACCTAGTCTGTATGACCGCCTTTGGTAGTGGATTTACTTGGGGCTCCGCTTTGGTTCGGTGGTAAGCGGAAGGCACCATCGTTTGGGAGAAAAGCAAGTGGAATAAATGTACTGTTTAATTCCGGTGTATGTATTTTGGGCAATCAGATAAAATGGCTAAGAAAAAAACAGATAAAAACAACGCACTACGTCCTGCAGCGGAAGAGTTATACAAAGAAGAATTAGCTCAACTTGCAAAGGAAGATACCGGGCAAAAACCACCCAATTGGCTCTTGTCCCCCCCTGCGGTCGTGCAATACATCCTTGGTGGCAAGCTAAAATCAGGCTTTGAAATTCAGCCCAAATACTTTGGTAATCAACAACTTATAGAGATTGCTGTGGCTACTTTAGTAACCGATCGGGCCTTATTGTTGACGGGTATTCCGGGAACAGGTAAGACTTGGGTCGCTGAGCATTTGGCGGCAGCGATTTCCGGCAACTCACAATTGCTCGTCCAAGGGACATCGGGCATTTCGGAAGAAGCCCTACGCTATGGCTGGAATTATGCGCAGTTGATAGCCAAAGGCCCTTCTCTGGAAGCCTTGGTACCTAGCCCTATTTTTGTGGCCATGCAGCAGGGAGCCATCGCCAGACTGGAGGAATTGACCCGGATACCGGCCGATATTCAAGATGCATTGATTACCATCCTTTCGGAAAAAGTACTCCCGATTCCGGAGCTAAATTCTAAGGTGGAAGCCCAACAGGGTTTCAATATCATCGCCACCGCCAACAATCGAGATCGGGGCATTAATGAGATGTCCAGTGCGCTACGTCGCCGATTCAATACCGTCGTCATGCCCTTACCCGCTTCCATCAAAGAAGAAGTAAAAATCGTGCAGACCAGGGTCGCTGCTTTAAGCCACACCTATAAACTACCCGTCAAATCCGTCCCTTTACAGGAAATTGAGCGGCTGGTCACCATTTTCCGGGAGCTCCGAAGCGGTATAACTTTTGACGGAAGTCAAAAAATAAAATCACCGAGTTCCACGCTCAGCACAGCCGAAGCCATCTCTGTCATCTCTAACAGCCAAGCCTTGGCCGTCCATTTTGGCAACGGTAAAGTCAATGCTCAAAATCTTCTCCTTAGCATGAAAGGAGCCATCATCAAAGACCCCAAACTGGATACGCCCATCTGGGAAGAATATGTGGAGACCGTCATCAAATCGCGAAAAGGATGGCAAGATTTGTATGAAAGTTAAATGGGCGACTCCCGGTTTGAGCCATGGTATTGCGGGCTGGCCATATTCCTAAATTACCCCCCCCCACAAATCCATAAATTATCTTACATTTGCAACGCCCGTCAGGGGCACCTAACCATAACCAAAAAAAATGAAAAATACACCGCTAACCAACAAACACATCGAGCTTGGTGCCAAAATGGCTCCGTTTGCCGGGTTCAATATGCCCGTCCAATATACCACCATCCAAGAAGAACACCTTAATGTCCGAAAAAATGTGGGCGTTTTTGACGTAAGTCACATGGGTGAATTTATCGTGCGGGGCAAAGAAGCCCTTGATTTGGTGCAGTACATCACATCCAATGATGCTTCTCGCCTAAAAATCGGGGATGTCCAATACTCGTGCATGCCTAATGAACGGGGAGGAATTGTCGATGATTTATTGGTCTATCGCCTGACGGAAGAGTATTGCTCCAAAGGTGAAAAAGCCTATATGCTCGTCGTGAATGCCGGCAATATGCGCAAGGATTGGAATTGGGTAAATAAACACAATAAATTTGACACCGAAGTCATTGACATCTCTGCCAAAACGGGACTATTGGCGGTGCAAGGCCCCAATGCCACTAAGGCCCTACAATCTTTGACGGATATTCCCCTTTCGGAAATTGAGTACTATCACTTCCGGAAAGGAAAATTTGCGGGATTTGATAATGTATTGGTATCGGCTACCGGCTATACCGGCTCCGGCGGATATGAGATTTATGCAGATGTATCCCAAATCTCCGACATCTGGGATGCGGTCTTCCAAGCCGGCAAAAAATATGGCATCATGCCTGCCGGACTTGGTGCCAGAGACACCCTGAGATTGGAGAAAGGGTTTGCGCTCTATGGCCATGAAATCAACCATTTGACATCTCCTATCGAAGCGGGTCTTGGTTGGATTGTCAAGGTGGACAAGGGCGATTTTGTGGGTAAGTCATTCATTATCAACAAGAAAAAGAAGGGTATCAAACGCAAACTGGTCGCTTTCTCACTAGAAGGTCGCCGGGTACCGAGACATGGTTATAAGATTTTTTCGGAAGATGGAAAAGAAATCGGATTCGTTACATCGGGGACTTTTTCTCCTTCTTTGGGTCATCCGATTGGGACGGGTTATGTCCCCAAAGCCTTTCGGAAAATAGGTACAAAACTGAAAATTAAAGCCGGCTCTAAATTTTTAGATGCGGTGATTGTCAAGTTGCCTTTTGTGTGATTGGAGAAATCTTATTGAAGTGAGTTGGAGCCTTTGGTAAATAATTTTTGCGGAAGCTAAAACAAAAAAGATGAAGATAAAACCGTTCAAGGCTTTGCAGCCAAATATGAATTTAATCTCTTCTCCCGATTCTTTTGCGTCCGGTATAAAGAAGAATTTTAAGGATTTTTTGACTTCCGGAATGATCTTGGAAAAGAACGAAAAGGCTTATTTTATCTATCGGATTATTGACAATGGCCATCCACACACGGGCATCATCACGGGGACTTCCATCCTGGAATACTTCCATAACCACATCAAAAAACACGAACAAACACTCAATGCCAAAGAGCAGCTTCATCTGCATCGGTTTTTACAATGGAATACGACCATGAAGCCAATCCTACTAGTCTATCCCGAAGTGACGGCCATCTCCCAAATCCTAGACAAAGTGGTGGCGACTAAAAAACCCGACTTTGAAATGGGATTTGAGCTAGCCCCCCAAACCCACCAGTTTTGGATAGTTACTGAAAAAAAATGGATCCAGCAAATCACCGAACTCTTTAAATCCGAAGTGCAAACGGCCTACATCGCCGATGGGCATCATCGTATAGCTGCGACGGCATCCTTGTACGAGAAATTTCCGGAAGCCCATTACAACTATACTTTTACTGCTTTCTTTTCTTTCAAAGAAGTCAAAATACTCCCCTACAATCGCGTCATCAATGACTTAAATGGGATGACGCCGGTACATTTCATGGCCTTATTATCAAAATATTTTAAGATAAAACCACTGAAAAAACCGGAAAAACCACAAAAAAAACACCAAATCACTTTCTTACTCCAGCACGAATGGTATCTTCTTACCTGGAAGAAAAAACAGACTAAAAAACTCCAAGTGGATGACCCGGTGCTCTTGGATAGTCATCTGCTCAATCATTTTATTTTCCCTATTTTAGGCATCAATGACCCCAAAACCGACAAACGCATCACTTATGTCGATGGAGACGAAGGACTCGAAGGCATCATCCGCAAAGTCGGTGACGATCCGTCCAAAATAGGCTTCTTCCTATATCCGGTCACAATGGAGGATATGGTGACCCTTTCCAACTTAGACAAGACGCTTCCGCCAAAATCCACTTGGTTTGAGCCTAGGTTAAAAAATGGGGTCATAATGAAAAGGTTTGAATAAATGGGCCGCCCCACCCTATAATTATATGACCGAAAAGGGCGCAATCTTGTTTTGTCCCCATCTCTTATCAAAAAAAAGGTACCGCCACTTTCTATTGACAAGCGACGGTACCTAACCCATATGGATAGATAAATCAATAAATTTAAAGGAGTTGCATACACTCCCTATTCACGTTTGGAAATCATCCTTCTTGCTACTCTTTATCAGCGAAGCTAAATGCACTTGCAAACTACATCTAACCGGACTGTCATGCCAACCATTTGGTGGGGAGCCTATGTACAAACAACAAACGAGGAAGGAATCTTGTGTTTCATGTGGTCATTGAGGTTATAACCAGGGTGTTCGCGTGTGATTACACAAGAAATTGATGCTATAGGCTCCCGCAATTCCAAACGACTAACAATCTTTATTGCATTTCGGATATGTTCACAATAGTATTCCGAAAAGAGAAAAAAGGTCACCTGCTTTTTTGAAAAAATAAATAAAAAAAATATGATAACGTTTTCGGATATTGGGTATGCCGACGGATAAGATAGGATTTTTTGATGCCTAGATACCAATTGGACAACCAAAAGTCCGTGAGATTAGAGCCCTAATCTTTCTGCGTTCGACAACCCCAACAATACTTCCAAATAATGATTTTCTATTCCAAAATAAGCTTTTATCTCCTGTATTTTGGTCAAAATTGCGGCTTGATTCTTATTCGGGTTCTTTCTTTTTTTCCCTACGACTAACACATTTTTAGGGGTGTGTGCATCCGAAATAAATTCAAAAACCTTGGTCGAGTAGCCATAATACTCCAAGATTAACGCCCGAATCCCATCTGTCACCATTTCTGCCTGTCTTTCCAGAAAAATACCATGTTTTAGGAGAAAGTCTAACTCATTAATGGCCTTATTCTTTTCTATTTCTGCTCTGATTTGGTGATGACAACAAGGCGCCACGACAATCAAATCCGCATTTCCGGTGATGCCTTTGTAAATGGCTTCATCCGTAGCCGTATCGCAGGCGTGCAAAGCAATCAGCACATGTGTCTCATAAGGCGTTTCAAATTGCTCTATCGTGCCTTCTTCAAAATGCAAATCATTAAAATTCGATTTTTGAGCCGTCGAATTACAGAAATCTACCAAATTCTTACGAAATTCAACACCAATGACTCGACTAGGCTTATTCAAAACATGGTTTAAATAATCATACAACGCAAAGGTCAAATAGCCCTTTCCGGCCCCCATGTCCACGATATTGGTCTTTTCCCGTAAGGGCAAATCCTTCAGCAAAGAACTCAAAATCTCGATATAATGATTAATTTGGCGATACTTATCTTGGGACTTTTTATAGACTTTTCCGGTAGAGTCGGTAATCCCCAATTCATGCAAATAAGGCTTACCCTTGGCTTCTATTTTTCTATTTTTAGCTTGATTATGGACCTTGGAAGGTAGTTTTTTTGCGGAAGCAGGCAATTGCTTGACCGCCATACGAGATTTAAAAAAATCAATCTGCTCATCAAACTTTAAGGTGCTTAACAAACCAAATCGAAAGGCTTTATAGCCCATCAGTTGCTCCAACAACTCCATCGCTTGCGCAAAAGTATAGTTTTTGGTTACATCCTGAGTTTGGTAGCGATAGACAAAGGAGAGCATATCCGCATTCTTGATAAGGACGCGCTTGATATAAAGCTTTTTTAGGTTCGCTTCTTTACCTTTGTAGTTTCCCAGACTCAATTTAACGAAACTATTGTCATCCAAACTGGTCTTTAGGCTTTCCAAAATGGGATTGGTTGCTTTGGGCATATATTTATTTTATTTGGTTGCCCAAAAGTAGCATTTTTCTACTAAATATCGGAAAACTAAAGAAAACTGCCCTTCAAATCCTTAGTCCGGACAAGGCTAATACTTAAATTCGGGTGGTTGGAATCCCCCATCGTCAGACCGATAGATGTTCCGTCTTAAGTTAATACTTAGCCGCCTTCTTCTTCACAATAGGTATCAGACGCCTAATATTTTCAATACGGGTCTTATTTGCCGGATGGGTGCTCAAAATCTCGGGTGGTGCCTGTCCCCCACTCATTTTTTCCATTCTCTCCCAAAACTTCAACGCTTCATTAGGATCATAACCGGCCATGGTCATCAATAAAAGTCCGATTTCATCAGCTTCTGACTCTTGCTTCCGACTAAAAGGCAACATCACACCGACTTGAGAGCCCAGACCATAGGCCGTCATCCAAAGCATCCGATTTTTTTCAGACTCATTACGTGTCGCCACATTCACCCCCACTTGTCCCAATTGCTGTAGCATTCCTTGACTCATGCGCTCCCCACCATGGTTGGCCAGTGCGTGGGCAATCTCATGCCCCATAACGGTGGCAATACCTGCATCCGTCTGACAGACATCTAATATCCCATCATAGACGACCACTTTTCCCCCGGGCATACACCAAGCATTTTTTTGCGGGTCATGCACTAAGTTAAACTCCCACTTATAGTCCTTCAGATAGTCCTTATGCCGATTGGCATTCAAATAGCGCTGGGTCGCATCCACAATTCTTGTACCGATGGTTTTTATCCGATTCGCATCGGTCTTGTTGTTGGATAATGGATGTTCCTTCAAAAACCCTTCGTACTGCTCAAAAGCCATTGGAAATAATTGCGAATTAGGCATAAAATTCACTTGTTTCCTTCCGGTAAAAGGCACCGTCTTACAAGCGGATAACAGTACAATCACTACCAAAAAAGCAGAAATTCTTTTTAACATAATCATCATTTTTGTTTCTTATTCGCTAAAATACAAGTATTTTAACTCTCGTCCAAAATCTGTGGCTTTCTTTCCACAGATTCTTCTAATCTTAGATAGAACGTTTTTTATAGAATTTCCCATCTTATTATTGTGTTAATGTTTTTTATCAGTTGCATTTTATCAATGAGTCTGCTGTAAAAAGTCCATCTTGGAAGATTTGCGCTTGCTTAGTAGAATATTATTTGGTATTGGGCAATTTTGTTAAATTGTTCAACTGTGCAACCGTTCAACTGATTTTATAGCTAATTGATTGTCAATTAATTCAGCCCGCCTGCTACGGGCAGGTTTAACAACCCGCCTGCGTCGGGCAGGTTTAACGATTGCACGATTGAACAAAATAGAAAAAAACAGCAAACAAAACAAAATTTGGCGAACAAGCGAACCATCAACTTTTTACAGTAGACTCATCAAGGGTGCGGTAATAAAAGCTGCGTGGAATAAACTTTATCATATGTCAATGGTAATAACAGGGAACTTTGGCTTAATTCAAAAAAGCCCTACCAAATCAATGGCAAGGCTTTCATTTTTTTGCGCAAGCATTAATTCTCATACACCGTCCGACCATTTAAAGGCTGAGTCGGGCGATAATTGCGAATCGGTAATTCTTTACGGATTTGCTCCACTTCATCCACCGATAAAACAATAGGCATTTTGTACACAATCCAATTAACATTTTCGCTGCAAGGCGGAGTCGTTAAAGAGCCGGTATAAGAATAGTAGGCACTATTGGTAGGCAAAAAAGACTTTAAATCCAGTGCTTGATGGATGCTTTTATGCTCGTCAACAGCTATCGGCAAAAACTTATCGAAGAACTCAAACAACTGACTATCAGTACCTTCCGAGCCAAATACTCCGACTACAGCAATCTGCCCGTCATCACTCACGTGGACTAGGTGCATCTCAATCGGATAGCGAATCCCATTAACCGTATGCTCAGAGCCTTCATGAAAATGCAACTGCTTGAGCTTATACTCCTTCCCATTATAATAGATAAAATTACCTTCATCAAAATTGAACTGGATGGAGTGCCCATTATTGACGGCATCCTTAATCTTTGTTTGTGGGGAGTAGTGAAAGACCAAATTATTGGCATTGCTCGGCTTCACATCTTTTTCGATGATATTAATGGGCGACTGATGCTTCCCGTCACATTGAGCATCCTTTTCAAGCTCAGCCCAATGCGCCGGATCCGTCTCTCCCGCATAGCTCCAATGAGCATGATGGTGGGCTTCCTTAGCAGTATGGCAAGATGCTAACAACAAGGTCATCATCGCCAAAAACGGAAAAATATGCTTTTTCATATTACTTATTTTGGTTATCAAAAAATAGGACGCAAAGGTAAAAGGCATCTTACCATTTAATAAATCTTATAAGCTTATTTAGTTGTTATTAACAGTTTTTAGGCACACGCCCCTAACCCGTCCAAAAACCTGCAAAGTCCAAAGGATAATCACCAAAACTCCTAAACTCCTAAACCAGCGAAGTCCGCAGGACAAGCACCTAAACTTCTAAACTTCTCAACTCCCAAACTAAATCTCAATCCTAGCCCCCAGCACTTCCACAAAAGCCCGCATCCAAGCCCCATGAGCCGGCCAAGCAGGCGCTGTCACCAAATTCCCATCCACAAACACATCTGTAACCGGAATATCTTGGTACTCCCCTCCGGCGATAGTCACATCGGGGCCCACAGCAGGATAAGCCGTTAATTTACGTCCCTTTACCACACCTGCGGCATTTAAAATTTGAGCACCATGACAAATAGCCGCCACCGGTTTATCCGCAGCAAAAAACTCCTGAACTATCTTTATCACATTAGTATCCAATCGCAAATACTCCGGCGCACGCCCACCAGGAATCACCAAACCCGCATAATTCTTAACACGAACACTCGAAAAATTATAATTCAGTGTAAAATTATGACCCGGTTTTTCGGTATAAGTTTGGTCGCCTTCAAAGTCATGGATAGCGGTTTTGACGATTTCGCCCTTTTTCTTCCCCGGACAAACGGCATGGACTTTATAGCCCATCATTTCAAGCATTTGGAAGGGCACCATTGTTTCATAATCTTCCGTAAAATCCCCTGTTAAAAATAATATTCTTTTCATGGTTTTAATTTTTGTTTGCACAAAAACGAGTTACCATCTACAAATCATCAGACAATCACCTCCATTTTTGTACAATTGGTGAATAATCAACAAGGTAAGGACTATTTCAGATTTTCCCGGATATTTTCATTATTTTTTTTCTAAAATCTGCGTATATCCGTGGGAAGCAAATCTGCGTATATCTGCGGAAAAATCTGCGTATATCTGCGGGATTTTTTTTTAACCACTCCAAACTCCTAAACCCCTAAACTTCTCAACTCCTAAACTCAAAAATAAAACTCTTTCCAGTAAAGTCCAGCTTACCAATCTCTCCGCAAGCCTACCTAATCGGCAGGCAGGCTACGAGCTTAGCAATCTGGTATCATCCCCTAAACTTCCAAA
>JANTGI010000046.1 GCA_024762995.1 Saprospiraceae bacterium
CTCATCATTCGATATTCGACATTCAACATTCATCATTCGATATTCGACATTCAACATTCATCATTCGACATTCGACATTCGACACTCATCATTCGATATTCGACATTCAACATTCATCATTCGATATTCGACATTCAACATTCATCATTCGACATTCGACATTCAACATTCGTTATTCAACATTCATCATTCAACATTCAACATTCAACTGTTCGATATTCGATATTCGACATTCAACATTCATCATTCAACATTCAACATTCAACATTCAACATTCAACATTCGTTATTCAACATTCGATATTCGACACTCATCATTCGATATTCGACATTCAACTGTTCGATATTCCTTCTCCGCGGCGGTTTCGCAAAGACGAACGTCCGTTCGTCTCTAAACCTTCCCCTCATCAAACCCATCAATCGGATTCACCTTAGACTTATTACTAGTTGCCCGAATCTTTTTCTGCAACATAATCATCCCTTCCAGCAAAGCTTCCGGACGCGGTGGACAACCCGGTACATACACATCCACGGGAATCACATGATCCGCCCCTTTGACAACAGAATAAGAATTATAGAAAAAAGGCCCGCCCGAAATAGCACAAGCCCCCATGGCGACCACGTACTTAGGCTCTGCCATTTGGTCGTACAATCTCCGGAGTACCGGAGCCATTTTATTCACGATTGTGCCGGCGATGACAATGACATCCGCTTGTCTGGGAGTAGGTCTGGCGACTTCCATCCCAAATCTGGCCCAATCATGCTTAGCCGCACCCGTCTGCATCATTTCGATCGCACAACAACTCGTCCCAAAATACAATGGCCAAAGCGAATTAGAGCGCCCCCAATTGATAATATCATCTAAGGAAGTAACCACAATATTACCCCCATTACCTGCGGGAATGACTTTTCCTGGAAAGTCCGGTCCCAAATCTTCTTTCATTCCCATTTGAATGCTCCTTTTTTATAGGCATACAATAAGCCCAAGCCCAAAATTACAATAAAAATCACAATTTCCACAAAACCAACCAATCCTACTTTCTTCATCACCACGGCCCAAGGCACTAAAAAAATGGTCTCTACATCAAAAATTAGAAATAATATGGCGATTAGGAAATAACCGACTTTAAACTGTACCCAGGTCGGGCCGATGGTTTTCATCCCACTCTCGTAGGGTTCCCATTTGTCTTTGTTGGTACTTTTTGGCGAAAGCAACTTAGATGCCAAGGCGCCACCACCAACCAGCACGATGCCGGCAATAAAAAAGACAAGAATTGCTTCTGCTCCCATGGTTTCTCAGATTTTGTTTGGGTAAGCTATTGGGGGCAGCCACAGTTGGACTGCCCCAACAGATTAATCTAATATGTAAGTCTCTCCAGACTCCACTAAGTCATCAAAGGTAATTCCTTTGGATGCTGCGATTCTTTCTTCCATTTGTCCGACAAAACGCTCATCGAACGGCATCTCTTCTACCGCTCGGATGATACCGGTCACAATTGGATTACTCATTCTGGTCAACATGAGATGCAAGGTTGGATCCGGATCATGGGCATCATGCACCAAAATGTCCTCTTCTGTCACCCCATTCTCTCCGATAGTCACCACTTCCAACTTTAGGCCATTTAGGCGCAAGCCTTTGTTATTATCATGTCCAAAAATCATTCTTTTGCCATGCTCCACATATACTTGATTATCCGGACGAGTCTCTTTGCCATTCACTCGGTCATGCGCACCATCGTTAAAGATGACACAATTTTGGAGTACTTCGATAAAAGATAACCCTTTAAATTGCTCCGCTTGAACAAACATGGCGGTCAATTCTTTGGGTTTATTACCGGAGATTCTTGCGAAAAAACGCCCATTAGCGCCAATGGCTAATTCACCCGGATTAAAAGGTGGTTGGGTATTTCCGTAAGGAGAAGTCTTGGTGCGCTGTCCCAAAAGCGATGTCGGAGAAAACTGTCCTTTCGTCAAACCATAAATCTCATTATTAAACAAGATTACGTTCATATTGACATTCCGGCGAATGGCATGAATCGTGTGATTCCCACCAATCGCTAAAGCATCTCCGTCTCCCGTAATCACCCAAACACTCAAGTCCGGATTAGCAAGCTTTGTACCGGTCGCAATCGCTGCGGCACGTCCGTGAATACCATGAATACCATACGTATCCATGTAATAAGGAAAACGTGATGAACAACCAATACCGGAAATAAAAACGATATCTTCTTTTTTGCGACCTATCTCAGGAAGCGCCTTTTGTACGGCCCGCAAAATAACGTAATCATCACAACCAGGACACCATCTCACTTCTTGGTCACTGGCAAAATCTTTAAATGTATATTTTTTGACGTCTGTCATTTTATTATTTTTTTAGGTGATCCAAAAAGGTTAAGCGGTCACTACTTTTTCGTGAGCAATAACTTGGTCAAACCGATCCATCAATTCTTGAACGGTGAATGGTAAGCCTTGTACTTTATTGTATTTGAAGTAGTTATGGCCCGGATGCTCGGCCAAAAGAACTTTGTGTAACTGCCCTTCGTTCAATTCACAAACGACAATTTTCTTAAACTTTGCCAAAACATCAGCCGTATTCTTTGGGAACGGATTGATGTAATTAAAATGAGCTAAGCCCACTTTTTTACCCACTCCGTAAGCACTTCGCACCGCTGTATGTAAGGCGCCATAAGTGCCACCCCATCCAACGACCAGCAAATCTCCATCTTGGGCACCTTCCACTTCTAAATCAGGAATATAATTCTCTACACGTTTTACTTTTTCGGCTCTTATCTTAACCATCTCTTGGTGGTTCAAAGGTTGCATATTGACATTACCGGTTTCCATTTGCTTTTCTAAGCCACCAATTCTGTGCTCAAAGCCCTTCATCCCCGGATAAGCCCATTCACGAGCCAAAGAATCCTTGTCTCTTTTATAAGGTGTCCATCCTTCGGGATTTTTCGCTATATTGGGTGAAATCTCCGGCAAATCCGCTAATTTCTTAATCAACCAAGGCTCCGAACCATTGGCGATGTATCCATCCGTCATTAAAATAACAGGAGTCATGTGCTCCAACGCCAACCGAGACGCTTCAAAAGCCATATCAAAACAATGAGAAGGCGAATGAGCCGCCACCACAATCACCGGACTTTCTCCATTACGTCCGTAAAGCGCTTGCAACAAGTCAGATTGCTCTGTTTTGGTTGGCAAACCGGTAGAAGGACCGCCCCGTTGTACATCGACGATGACCATCGGCATTTCTGTCATCATGGCTAATCCGATGGCTTCCCCTTTTAGCGCAAGCCCCGGACCGGACGTAGTCGTAATCGCCAAATCCCCGGCGAATGAAGCCCCAATAGTTGATGTCACCCCGGCAATCTCATCTTCCGCTTGGAAAGACTTGACTCTAAACTCCGGATGTTTCACTAATTCGTGTAAAATATCAGAAGCCGGTGTAATCGGATAAGACCCCAAGAAAAGCTCTTTTTTAGCTTTTTTCGCTGCCGCAATGAATCCCCAAGCAGTGGCTTGATTACCCATAATAATACGGTACTTACCTTTAGCTAACCGAGCCGGTCTTACTTGGTAAGTGGTCGCAATAAGCTCCAAATTTTCGGCATATACATTACCGGCTTTCAACGCACGTGTATTCGCTTCGATGACAACCGGCTTCTTTTTAAATTTCTTTTGGAAAAACTCAATGGTATGATCCATACTCCGACCATAAATCCAATAAATCATCCCCAAAGTAAACATGTTTTTACTTCGATCCATGGATTTGCTGTCCATCCCTAAATCCAATAAAGCCGCTTTGGTGCGACTAGTCATAGGAGCCGCAATCAACCGGTAAGCATCCAAGCTACCGTCTTCCAAAGGATTAGTGGTATAACCTGCTTTTTTTAGGTTTTTTGCGGAAAAAGCATCCGAATCCACCAAAAGCATCTTTCCCGGTGGCAAATCCTGTAAATTGGTTTTTAAGGCAGCCGGATTCATGGCGACCAACAAGTCCAATTCATCCCCTGGTGTTGAAATATCCTGATCAGAGATTTGTACCTGAAAACCGGAAACTCCAAACAAACTCCCTTGGGGCGCTCTAATCTCAGATGGATAGTTAGGAAAAGTAGCGATATCATTTCCCATAAGGGCGGAAGTATCGGCAAATTGAGTCCCCGTCAACTGCATTCCATCACCGGAATCACCCGCAAATCGGATAACAACGGAGTCGAGTTCACTTGAAGACTTGTGAGAAAAATGATTACTCATGATATAAGATTTTGTCTATCAGTCTGTTATGTATAACATAAAGACCCAATGAGTGCGAAAAAAATGTAACTCTTTAGTGCCCCTGTTTTTAGGCAGAAAATAGCCATTTTTGTGCATGTTGCTCCTGCCTTGCTGGCAGGCAGGGTCCAATTTTTTGATGCGTAGACAAAGGCATGCCTTGTATCTACAAAATTGGGCAAAAACAGGCGCAAAAAGGGCATTATATGGCAAAAACCTGCGGGTATCTAATTAGTTACAAAAAATAGTCCAACTGTTCGATTAGAGTTGTACGGGTTTTACCTACAAAAGCTTGGCAAAATTAGGATAAAAATCAAATAAATCCACTTTTGCAGACCTTTTTGTATGGGAAAACGCAATTTAGACAAATTCTAAAAAACAAACAAATTTAGCACATACTTTTTATTTTCAAACAAATCACCTAACCTTGCGTTTGCAAATGTATTACAAACTAAAACTTAAAGAAAATGGCCATAAAAATAACAGATGATTGCATCAATTGTGACGCATGTATCTCTGAATGCCCAAACAACGCAATTTACGAACCGGATGAAGAGTGGTCTATGGCGGATGGTACCGCACTAGATGATGATACAAAGCATGAGCCTTTATCTGACGAATTCTACTACATCGTAGCAGATAAGTGTACTGAATGTAAAGGTTTTCATGATGAGCCACAATGTGCTGCGGTTTGTCCCGTTGATTGTTGTGTTCCGGATGAAAACCATGTGGAAACAGAAGAAGAGCTTCTTGCCAAGAAAGCTAAACTTCACGGAGAGTAATCTCTCTCTGCTTTCGCAAAAAAGAAAAAGCGACGCCCTTTGGGCGTCGCTTTTTTTTGTCCTCTGCTTTAGATTTTAGCGGCTGATAATGGGATTTTTTCATAATCCCAATTTAGTTTTATAAGCTGTTAATAAAACAATCACTACAATGGAAATCAAAGTACCAAATGGTAAATACCAAAGTGTGGCAATAGACAAAATGATGCCGTACAAATATGACCAATTTTGTGCTGTTTGGATTCCATAAATAAACACAAGAGTCAGACATACGATTTTTCCTTTGCAAATTGAATTAAATCTGACAAGGAAATTTTTTCAGCCAAATAATCTCTAATTATTTCAACACTTTTTGGAGTTGGTTCAAAACCTTCAAACATATTGCTTCCTATTGCATTTGCTGCACTTTCTAATGCTTCCAAACTGGAGAAACGCACCCCCATAATGGTCAGTCTATCACGGTCAATATCTATCGTTTTGAACATACGCTACATTGAATTAATAATTCACTACAAATTTAATCATTTTTGTCATAACTTTTTTGGATTGTTTTTTGCAAATGGTGCACAACTCCGGTAAATTCACTACAAATCAATAAAGCGAAAGTTTGCAATAAAAGCCATAAATAATTGATTATCAATCAACTATCCATGCACAAAAGCTTATCACTCATCAAATTACAACCATTTTCCTAATTTTCCAATTTTTCATTAACGTGTAGCAACTCCCCCATTTTTCGAAAGCAATTACCCACTACCAGCTACAGCACAAATATCGAAAAAAAGCCCATTTTAGCACTTTGCCCAACCAATCACCATTTTCTCCTACTTAACCCACCAATCAATCAACAAACCAACACCCATTGCGAAAACCATAAAGGTAATCATACCCAACATGTATGCAAAGAAGGCTTTCAAGTAGTTGATTTTCTTCTTTTTATCAAAAAACTGCCCAATTCCCCACGCTAAATAAATGAATAAAAGAATCGAACCGGTGTCTAATACTTTCAACCCCGTAAGACTATCGAATATCCCCAATATGGCAAATAACAACATGCCAACGCCCATGACATACCACAAAAGCACTAAGATTTCAAAGAAATTATATCCGTATTTTCGAAAGAAAATCTTAATCCAAAAAGCTACAAAAACAGCCATTAGGACATTGATATATCCATAATTCTTTGAGATCCATTCAAAAACCGCCAAAACTGCGGAGTCTTTCCAATCAGAAGCGCCTACCCCTACATATCCATCTTCGAAGCCCAACCATTGCCGCAAAAGTGAATAAATCAAAGAGCAGACAATGACAAATACAATGGGTTTGACCAATCGCCTTCTATCTTCAAGCATGTATTTCCGGACGCTTAACCCCGGTCTTAAAACCAATTCCCTTACGGTAAACAAAAAACCTTTCTTCAAATTCAAGACATCACCAATCTCCGATAAAATGTATGGCCCATCAATTTTTGTCAACTTGCGGGGACGGCCACAATTTGCACAAAAATGATTGGACACTTCATGATGACAATACTTGCATTTTTCTTTTTGGGTCTCCTGTGTCATTTGATGTTAGATTTGGGTAACAGTCCCAGAGATTTACAAAATTTAAGATTTGTGAAATCTCTGGGAAACTGTTTAGGTACTGTGTTCCATCTCCCGATAAATCCAGTAAGAATAAAAAATCGGAACAAGGACCAATATTAACAACAGTGGCAAGAAAAATTTTTGGGTAACCAATGAGACATTTATCAAACTACCCAAAACCACCAATGCCCCGCCAAGCATCCACAAACGTCCTGTAAAACGATGGGTCTTTTTCCAAACCAAGTCATTTTGCAGGGTCCACGGGGTTCTGATGCCGATAAAATAATTCGGAAGGATGGTTTGCATATAATTACCCAATAAAACAAAAAATATCCCAAAGAGCAATATTAAAAAACTCATCGGCGAATCTGATTTAAGGGCGGAATAAATGGCAAATAAGGAAATAGCCGACATAAATCCGGTAACGATGAGTTCTATCGCCGGCATCTTCGCCCGGATGCTCTTTAAATTTTGCTTAGGATCAATTTTCTGTGCGACACGCAAAACACCAAACACAAACAATGGCAAAAGAGCGACGAATAACAAACTAATCTTTGGCCCAAATCCATCTGCTTTACCTTTAACATTCCAATGTACAGGGACGATTTCAGGCAACTGCCCCCACAAATAGGCCAAATATAGAAAAGGCAGCACAATCATCGTCCATAGAATGATTTGGTTTAATTTTAGAGTAGTGTTCATTGCTTTAATTTTAGTTAAACTATTTCATTGTCAATCTCAATATCGGCTTGACCGTCCCCTTTTAAATCCATTATCCAAGTCAAAATATCATCCAACACCGTCGTATTCAGTGAGTAACAAATAAATTGACCTTTTTTGACGGAAGTCACCAAATCCGCCCGTCGTAATAAATCTAAATGGTGAGAGATACTCGGCTTGGAAATATCAAATGCTTCCGCAATCTCCCCGGCTGTCAAGTCCTTTGACTTGAGCATTTCCAAGATTTTGCGCCTTGTGGCATCATTGATGGCCTTAAAGATGTGGTTTTTCAGCATTTTTATTTAGTTATTTAGACAAATATCTAAATATTTTCGTTAAAAAGCAAGTTTTGGGCACGAGAGTTCCGAGAGATTTCACAAATCTTTGAGATATTGGAAACCTTTCGTATCTCGGAATCGCTAAAACCGAATCCCCAAACTACCACCAAGTCCCCCATAATTGGCCAAAGTATAGCTGGCTTGCGCAAAAAAACGTCCAAAGTCAAAGCGCCCGCCTGCTTCCAGCTTTATCCGCGAATAAGTCGAACTGCTGGAGATGGGATTTTCAACATCTTTGGCTCGTATGCCTATAAAACTACCCGGAGACTTCGCATAAACGGGATAAGTACCAATTACATCAAAAGTAGAAGAACCACTATTAAAACCGATACCGACAAATGGAGTAAAGATATTTATTTTCATCGTCGCATAAGCCGTCCCGTAAAAGCCGGTATATCCAATTTTTAGCTCTTGATTGTCATAAGGGCCTTTGGTGTCATTGGTGATGGGTAAGTTGACTTTCACATCGCCGGGCTCCACATCCAATTTAGAGTGTCCCTTGAAGATAAACACCCCACCCCCAAAATAAATATCAAAAGGCAAAGCCTCCATAAAAGGCAACACACCTTCCATATTTTCATAAAAGTTGGCACCGGCGAGCCATACCCGAATATCCGACTTAGGTAAGATAACCGGTGGTATCACCTGAAAACCAATAGTCCCCTTACCCGGACGATAAGTCGCCTGAAGATAAGGCAAGGGCAAGGCGTTTTGCTCGCTGCCTTCCAAGGTATTAATGGAAAAATAACGGACACTACCAATCCCAAACTTGGAGACCAACTTGATAGATGTAGAATCCCCAAATGCCGTCTGTGCAATAGAATGAGTAGGCTCCTTGGGCTCTACCGATTCTAAAGCTAAATCATTGACATTAAAGGTTTTATCAGCAGTTGGCACACTAATCAGAGACATATTTAGCGAAAGCGAAAACCGATGTTCATCTTCTGAATCATAAGCACCGCTAAAGCCGGAATTATTAAGTCCCACAATCATCGCTCGGTTGACAGGAAGCAAATAGGCATCCAAGAGCTTTTCACCATCTGCAACACCCCCTTGCACCATCTTTCCAACTCCCACTAACTTCTGCGCATGCCCCGCATAATAAGTACCTAGGACAAAAAGTAAAACCAATATCTTTTTCATATTCTTTTAGTTTTGAAACACAAACTTAGACGCTTACCTTATCTTTCCGTGTGAGCCAAGTTACAAAAGAGAAAAAACCTTAATAACTGTTTGGATGCTCCTGTTTTTGAATGAATACCCAAGCATCAGCAAATAATATTTACTCATAGAAAACAAAGTGATTACTCCGGAGAAATAAAATTTTTGCGTCAATCCGGGGCTTTTGATTGAATAAGCCAAATTTACTATCTTTACACAAAAACATGAAGCCTCCAATCCATTGGTCTGATTTTTCCAAAATAGACATCCGCACCGGCACCATCATCAACGCCATCCCTTTTGCGAAAGCTAAGAAACCCGCCTATATCTTAACCATCGACTTCGGGGAACTGGGCTTGCGCAAATCTTCTGCCCAAATCACTAAATTATACCACCCACAAGAGCTCATCGGACTACAAATAGTTGCCGTTGTTAACTTCCCACCCAAACAAATCGCTAATATCATGAGTGAATGCTTAGTTTTGGGGGTCGTAGATGGAGATGATGTCACCCTGCTTACACCCAACAAAAAGGTACATAACGGCAAACCGATCCTTTAAACCTGAGTTCGACGAAACCTATGGATTCAGAAAACAAAGTTAGAAACCATCTGAAAAAGGATAATTAACTTTGTTTTTCTGCTAGACCTGCCTTCTTGCTTAGAAGGTTTCCTAAAATTGTCCATTTTCTGCTTTAATTTTCTTTGCCATAGCCCGCTATGCCTTCAAAAAATTAAATTGCAAATGAAAAATTTTAGAAAACTGAATCTCAAATCTTTAATCGAACTCAGGTTTTAATCAAATACTTGGATGGCAAGGAATATTTGTTTCCTTACCCCTTCACCTTCAATAAAACATCCACAAAGCGATCCAATTCTTCGAGCGTAGTCAGATGCGACAATGAAACCCGCAAAGCACGCCGGTTTTCCGGCAATCCGATGGCTTCCAGTACATGGGAAGCAGATTCCACACCGGAACTACAAGCACTTCCCCCACTCGCACAAATTCCATGAATGTCCAAATTAAACAATAAAATCTCCGTTTTGGCATTTTCCGGAAGGGAAATACTCAATATCTTGGGATGCTGAAGTCCTTGCTCATCACCGTGAAATTGGACATCCGGAATCATCTCTGTTAACTTATTCTTGAGATAAGTTCGGAGTTGGGAGATATGTGCCATTCGTTCTTTACGGGAGTCAAGCGCTTTCCGAAACGCTAATGCCAAGCCGGCAATTTGAGCCGTATTCTCCGTACCACTTCGCATATTGCGCTCTTGCGCTCCGCCGTCCAATAATGGCTTGATGATATTATTTCCATTGATATAAATGAATCCGACACCCTTCGGCCCATGAAATTTGTGGGCGGAGCAAGTCAAAAACGAAATGGGTGTCGCCTGCACATCAATATCATAACTCCCCACTGCCTGCACGGCATCCGTATGAAAATAAGCGCCATGAGCTTTCGCCAAATCGGCAATAGCTTGAATGGGATGAATCGTTCCTAATTCATTATTCACATACATCAGAGACACCAATACTTTTCGGGTGGTCGTCTCCAATAGGGACTTTAATTGAACAATATCGATCCGGCCTTTATCATCCACATCCAAATAAATCACTTCCACCCCATAGTCCCGCTCCACAGCTAATAAGCTATGCCAGACGCTATGATGTTCTGTTGGGGCAGAAATAATCACCTCCACGCCTAGGTCTCGGACGGCATTTTTGATGGCCATATTATTACCTTCGGTGCCGCAAGAAGTAAAAAAAATCTCCCCGATGGAAGCATTCAATCCATGAGCAATGGTTTTGCGTGCATTTTCGATAATCATCCGCGCTTTGCGCCCTTCGGCATAGATAGAAGACGGATTGCCAAAATCGTCTTGCCATATTTGTGTCATCAATGCCAAGACCTCTGTATCGACAGGCGTTGTGGCGGCATAATCCAGGTAAATTCTTTTCATTTTTTTGCTCAAATTTTGAAAACTAAAAAGCCTGTGTTTATTGGGTTTTGGTCTTTGGGGGGGCTCCCTGTGGTCGCTTTTAGTCTTTGGGGCGCTCCCTGCGGTCGCTTTTGGTCTTTGGGGCGCAGCAAGCTGCTTTTAGTAGAGCGCAACAAGTTGCTTTTAGTAGGGCGCAGCAAGCTGCTTTTGGTGGGGCGCAACAAGTTGCTTTTGGGGCGCTTTAATCACCCAAATAATCCAAGCCCTTGCGGACAAGTTCGACTTTTACGCCTTCCGGCCAATCTTCCATAGATGCTTGATTGGTCGAGACCTGTGAGATACCGGCTTTTAACTTCAAGAGCGCCTCATCGACTTCTTGAAAAGGAATCCCTAGTTCGACCTTCCCATTATCTGTAAATTCCTGCTTGATAATTTTTAGGCCACTTTTTTTAACGGCACTCATCGTTTGACTCATCAAATCATATCCAAATGAAATTCGATAAACATCCAAAATCGGATATTTTTTTATTTCTGCTTTCGCAAAAGCATCTGCGGTCGCTTCTCGATAGGAACGAATCAAACCCGAAGTCCCAAGCAAAGTCCCCCCAAAATAACGAACCACCACCACCATGACATTTGTTAGATTGAACTTATCAATTTGACCAAGGATTGGTTTGCCGGCTGTGCCGCTAGGCTCCCCATCATCCGCCGCACGAAACAAATCGCCGGTATATCCCAGTCGCCAAGCAAAACAATGATGTCGCGCTTTGATATGCCACTTTTTCACCTCTTGAAGCCGCTCCATCGCTTCTTCGCGCGAATGAATGGGAAAGGCATAAGCAATAAACTTACTCCCTTTTTCTTTGTAAACGCCTTCTGAGGGTGCGGTGATTGTTTGGTAATATGTTTTCTTGCCCATTAATCTCAGACTTACATGCGAGATGCATCAATCATTTGGTCTTCAACAAACTGTACCAAATCTGTAAAGTGCTTATCCCGTTTCATCTCCCGATTTCTTACCAAGGGCAAATCAACATTAATCTGTTTGACAAAGCGTGACGGTGCTTTTTTCATAATAAAAATATCATCGCCCAAATACACCGCCTCCGCAATATCATGGGTCACAAAAACAATAGTGGATTTGAACTTTGTCCAAATATCCGCCAACAAATCTTGCATTTGTAGCCTAGTATTAATGTCCAATGCCCCAAATGGTTCATCCATCAAAATAATGTCAGGATTAGAAATCAAACTCCGCGCTATCGCGACACGTTGCATTTGCCCGCCTGATAGTTTGGGATATTGCGCAAACTTGTGCTCATGCCCTTCAAGACCCACCATTTTTATAAATTCCATGGCCCTTTCGTGCCGTTCTTTTTGATCCACACCTTGGTATTTTAGCGCAAGCGACACATTATCTAACACGGTCATCCACGGCAGTGAGCTATACTGCTGAAATACCATGCTAATCCGCTCTTTTTCGCTTTTGGGCTTTCCATGAATCAATATCTCACCCGATGTAGGCTTTTGGAGTCCGGCAATGTATCTCAATACCGTGGATTTTCCACAGCCGGAAGGGCCCAAGATCACAGCAAATTCACCTTGGGCAGGCTTATCTTCGATCAACAAATTTAAGTCTTTGAGAATGACTACTTCCCCGTTATTATAGGTTTGCTCGATATTACGAAGCTCAATGATATTTTTAAATTCCGAATCTTGCATAGTTTAATCTTCTTTTGATTGGCTCCGCCAAATTTTGAACTCCCCATACAAAAGGATGAGCAATCCTGAAACACCAATTAACCAACCGGCTTGCGCCAAATTTTCTGCATAATCCGGTAATATAAGGGAGCCTAAAATCACCAGGGCAATCCCCCCCAAAATAGTCAAGATGCCAAGCCGCGACTCCTTCAATCCATTCGGCTTTTCTGCAAAGTATTTATGGGGAAATAGCCGCTTGTCCAAGAGCACAAACATCTTATCCTGTAATATCCCAATCAATACAATCACCAATAATATCGCAAACACTTTCTCATTTTGCCCTAACTTCCCCTTGATAAAAATCAACGCTCCGACCCCGCCAATACCTGAGGAACGACTCAATAATTCAGCGATGATAATATATGTCCAAGAAATCGCCGTCAAGACACGTATGTCGTCGATTAATTTAGTAAATACCGCCGGCAAATACACCGTTTTGATGGTCTGCCAATCACTCGCTCCCAACGTATAAACCGTCTTCAAATAAACCGAATCGACCTCGTTTATCCGCTGTATGACCACAGGCAATAAATAAACCAGAATACCAAAAGCTAAAAAAGCAATCTTCATCGTATCATTAATCCCAAACCAAGTCAAGAACAATCCGGACAGCGCGGTCAACGGAAGAAAGCGCAACGCATTGACCTGCCCACTAAACATCTGTCGTACAGCAGGCACCAGACCCAGCAAAAAACCCAACGGCAACGCCCATAATATCGCCCAAAAATAGCCTTGAGTATTCAACCAAATAGAATGAAGTGCATTGGCCATCAACTTATCCTTGCCAAAGAGCGTCTTGTAAGACAAAAAAACATGATCCGGTCGTGGCAATACCGGATATACCTTCTTAAACTCCGTGGCATTGACATATTTTAGGGAATCCGCAGCAATCAGAGAATCAATATTCACATCATTGTTCAAGGTAGATGGCAAACGTGAATTAATATCCACCACTGGCATCTGTCGAGAAAAAACTTCTGCTAATACCCACCAAACAACCAAAGTGATAAGGATACCGGCAATACCCAAAAGCAAATTATTACTTTTTTTTCCTGAAATCGGGGCTAATAGTGACATTGATTGATTTTTAGAAGCCACAATTTAGGGCAGTTATTTGGTTTTGCCAAGTTTAGCGTTGTATTTTCTTTGTGGAAAAATATCTTAGTCTATCTTCCTCTTGTTTTTTGCCAAGAATATCGGGTTGTGCTACCCGCTGAAGTCAAAAAACAAAAAACAGTCCGTCATTGACACCCATTAAAAACAACCACTACCCCGGTTTCATAGATTCAAGGAGCGACTACCCTTTCCAAAAAAAAACGACAAAAACTCCGATACTTTCCGTAGCTTTGCCCCTAAAAAAAACAAAATATGAAGTTTTTCATTGACACCGCCAACTTGGAAGAGATTAAGGAAGCCAAATCTCTAGGAATCTTAGACGGCGTGACCACCAACCCGTCCTTGATGGCCAAAGAAGGCATTACCGGCGTTAAAAACATCCAAGCGCATTATGAAAAAATATGCGCCCTTACAGATGGGGATGTAAGCGCAGAAGTCATTTCTACGAGCTATGCGGGCATGGTGCGAGAAGGTAAGGCATTGGCAAAGATAGCCCCTAATATTGTCGTCAAAGTACCCATCATTAAGGATGGAATTAAGGCCATCAGCACCTTCTCTTCGTTGGGCATTCGTACTAATTGCACCTTGGTTTTTTCTCCGGGTCAGGCGATTTTAGCAGCAAAAGCCGGAGCGACTTATTTGTCGCCATTTATCGGAAGAGTTGATGATATCACTTGGGACGGCATTGGATTGATTCGGGATATTGCGGAGATTTATGCGATCCAAATGTATGATACGATGATTTTGGCCGCTTCCATTCGCAGCAGTAATCATATTGTTGATGCCGCTCGGTCGGGTGCAGATGTAATCACAAGTCCGCTGAATCCGATTTTAGGTTTATTGAAACATCCATTGACAGATATTGGTCTGGAAAAATTCTTAGCTGATCACAAAAAAGCAAAACGCCAGAAAAAATAATGCAAAAAATCACTCCGGCCGATATGCTTGCGCAAAAATCGCAACTGCCCTTGCTGGATGTAAGGACACCTGCCGAGTATGAACGCGGGCATATACCCGGAGCGATAAACTTTCCCCTTTTCAGCAATGAAGAGCGGGTAATTATCGGGACACTTTACAAGAAGAAAGGCAAAAATCTAGCGGTTGAAAAGGGACTGGAATTGGTCGGCCCTAAGCTGGCACAATTTGTCAAGTCCGCCAAAAAACTGGCCGTCAACCAAGAAATCATGCTCCATTGCTGGCGGGGTGGTATGCGTAGCGGGAGTATGGCTTGGCTATTTGAGACAGCCGGCTTGCGCCCAAAAGTTTTGCAAGGAGGTTATAAGGCTTACAGGCAATTGGTCCACCGGGATTTTTCCGAAAGGAAGCTCCCTCTAAAAGTACTCAGTGGGGCGACTGGCTCCGGCAAAACAATTATCCTGCACGAAATGGCCAAGCAAGGGCATCAAGTCATTGACTTGGAAAAACTAGCCAACCACAAAGGCTCTTCCTTCGGGGCCATCGGAGAAGACCCACAGCCGGTTACGGAGCATTTTGAGAACTTACTTCACCAGCGTATCTTAGAATTAGACCCATCCCGCCCTGTATGGATAGAAAATGAAAGCAGAGGAATTGGCTCCGTATATATCCCCCAAGGTTTTTGGGAGCAGATGCAAACCGCCCCTTTAATCAATATTTCTATTCCCCAAAAAAATCGACTGGACATCTTAACCCAAATATATACCGGTGAAGATCCGGCCTTACTTCAAGCTGCCTTTGAGCGAATCAAAAAGAAACTTGGCGGCCAAAATCTAAAAAAAGCCCTCCAAGCACTGCAAGAGGGTGATTATCATACTGCGGCAGAAATTGCGCTGTATTATTATGACAAGGCCTATGCCTATGGCTTAGAGAAAAATAAGTCTCGCTCCATCGAAATGATAGATTTTGATTATTTCGAAGCGGACAAGATGGCCCAAGTCTTAACCCTCGCCGGGCAGGCCGAAAATTAAATTAATTGAGTGTGTTACAAATATGGGGAATGCTGATTCGTTATTTTTGTTCATAAGCCCGTTGTTGTCGCTTCGCTCCGTTCAATTGGCTCTTCGAGCCGTTCAATTGTCGCTTCGCTCCGTTTTGTCCTTTGGACGTTCAATATCGAGCTAATGACACGAAAAAGGCTGAAAAAATTGTAAAATAATTTGAGTAATTAGCGAAAAATAGTGTCAAAATAGAGCTGACCCAAATTACCGAAAATTACCCAAATCCTTGTTTGATTCATTCGTATATTTGGGTTGAACAAATTTGATTTCCCCAATTATGTAACACAGTCTAATTAATTAAACTCAATAACCAAATCCATCTCATAAGCCTGCGGCCCGACAAGGACGCGCAATTCATGCTTATTTGGATAAATCAATTCTAAGCGCTGCCTTACGTTGGCCAGCCCAAAGCCGCCGGTTCTCTTGGACGGGGCCATAGGCATTTGTTCGGGTTTACTGTTTCGGATAGAAAAATGCACTTTATCGTCAAAGACCACCAAGTCTATGTGCACAAAACCATGTTTCAACTGGTGATTGAGCCCATGCTTAAAACTATTTTCTAGGAAGGGGATAAAAAACAAGGGTGCAATTCGCTGTTCTTTAATGTCACCGGAAATATTTAGTTGAATGTCTGCATCAGGACCGTGCCGGAGTCGCTCCATATCCAGATAATTTTTGATATAGTTGATTTCATTACTGAGTAACACGCTCTTTTCATTGCACTCATAAAGCATATATCGCATCATTTCAGACAATTTCAGGACGATTTCCGGTGCGATATCAGATTTTTTTAGCGTAAGCGCATAGAGGCTATTCAAGGTATTAAACAAGAAATGGGGATTAATCTGACTTCTCAAAAATTGCAGCTCCGTAGTAACCGTTTTGGTGGCGATTTCTTGTTTTTCTCGTTGATAAATGACCCAATCTGCGATAATTTTGCCAATAGTTGACACCGATGTGACCAAGAAAAAAGACATAAAAATAAGCGACTGATTCCTGACCATCAAAGCTTTGTCCACCCCACTAGGCAAGAGATAAAAAGTGACCACTTTGACCATTGTCGCCACGATGACCGCCCCAATCAAAAAGAGGATATACCGACCGAGCTTTTTTCCCGAAAGGTATTTGGGAATCAAATAAAATATATTAAAATACACTAAACTTGCGTAAAAAAACATATTTACGACTTCCATAAAAAAGGACATCAAGATAGAATCTGTCGGGTGCGAAAAAGCCGTCAACAAAATCGATAAAAGCACCCAAAACAACAGGTGATATCCCCAAACACGCGGACTCCACTGCTTGAAGGCTTGAACCGGATTAATCTGTGCAACATCCTTTCCCATAAAACAAATCTCTGAAAAAAATCAGACTCCACCCCAAAAAGTAGATAAAAAGTCCTTTTTTAGTGATAAAACCACCGGAAGAACCACAAAAAATCCACCGAGCCCCATAAAGTTTTAACTTTTTTCGGTGAAAGGGGTTATATCCATCACTACGCAGCCATGCGTTAATTGGAGAATTTGTTACAAGACTAACTAAACAGAATGGACAAAAAAGAAAAAGACAATTTGTCGCTTGTCAAAGATTATAATCACATACTTATCGGAGTCGGCGAAGACACTCAACGTGATGGCCTCCTTAAAACACCGGAACGCGCATCAAAGGCCATGCACTTTTTGACGCAAGGATATGACATGGATGCCGAAGCCATCCTAAAAGGGGCGCTTTTTGAAGAATCGTACAATGAGATGGTCATCGTTAAAGATATTGAGCTTTACTCGTTGTGCGAGCATCATATGCTTCCTTTTTTTGGGAAAGCCCATGTCGCCTATATCCCAAACGGAAAAATAGTCGGCTTAAGCAAAATCCCCAGAGTCGTCGATGTTTTTGCCAGAAGGCTACAAGTGCAGGAAAGGCTTACTCGTCAAATTCTTGAAGTCATCGACAAAACATTAAACCCTTATGGAGCAGCCGTCGTTATCGAAGCCCAACATATGTGCATGATGATGCGCGGAGTGCAAAAGCAAAATAGCTCTACGGTCTCTTCCGCTTTTACCGGAGAGTTTAGAAAGATGGAAACCAGGCAAGAATTTTTAAACTTGATCAGCCATAATCTGGGAGGATAATCCTAAAAAATAAAAAAAAAGGGGGCTATATATGTTTTTTTCTACAATGTATCAAGCCCAAAAACCACCTTTTTTCGCTTTTTTAAGTCAAAAAGCATAAAATTTTATTGTTATTTCCTTTATTTTTCATGAAACCTTTTAGTTTCTAGGAATTTCCCGTATCTTTGTGGCTCATGTGGACCTCAAAACTAAACTATGCTTACTGAGACAAAAGAAGAGAATTTAGACATCATCGAAACCGTAGCCGAGTACGTCAAAAAGAAAGGCTATGAGAATATTCGAGTCGATTTATTAGATGGCTACGAAGCGCCCTCCAAGTTGGTACGTAAAAACTCGGAGCACGAGGATATTTATATCCCTGATGTTACCGGCGTAAAAAGAGGAAGAAAAGATTATTTTGAAGTAGTCATCAAAAGCGATGAAGCCTCCAAATTAGCCAGCAAATGGCAATTATTAGGTACGGTCGCCAGAATGAAACGCGGAGAACTCTTTTTGGTGGTTCCCAAAGGACATTTTCGATTTGCTTCAGAAATTGTCAAAAAATATAGCATTGAAGCTGAAGTTATCAAGCTTTAATTATTTAGTGTTTTTTAATAGGTTAAAAGGATATTTCTCCACGTTGAGAAATATCCTTTTTTGTGACGGTATAAGTGCATCTGTTTTTGGGCAGTAAATAGGCATTTTATTACAAAAATCTGCCCGACCCGGAAGTTACCCTTTATTTATCGATTTTGGTTAGTGACTCTTTGGGATTCACTATTTAGATGTTTTCATTTGTTTTGACAACATCATCATTCTAGAAATGACTCTATATGGAAACTTTGGAAATAGAAAGACATTATTTTCTAACCCAAATGAATCCGTACAGCGTTATTACACCATTTTAATAAATCATGTTGAATAAATTTTCACAACTGGGTCTTTCCCCGGATTTAATCAAGGCGGTCGAATTCTTAGGATTCGAAACGCCCACTCCCATTCAAGAAGAAGCCATCCCGATATTAGTGGAAGGTCGTCAGGACTTTATCGGGCTTGCGCAAACAGGTACAGGCAAAACTGCCGCTTTTGGACTTCCACTTTTAGACAACGTGGAAGTGGATAATCGTCATATTCAAGGTCTAATTTTAGCGCCGACAAGAGAGCTAGGCAAGCAAATCGCCCAACAGCTAGAAATCTTTGCCAAATTTATCCATGGGCTCCGTGTCCAAGTGGTCTATGGAGGCTCTTCTATCTACAACCAAATCCAAGCACTCAAAAATACACCCCAAATACTTATAGCGACTCCGGGGAGATTGATCGACCTGATTGACCGTAAAAAGGTGTTTTTGGATCAAGTCAAAGTTGTCGTACTTGATGAAGCAGACGAAATGCTTAGCATGGGTTTTAAAGATGAACTCAACAACATCCTTTCTCATACTCCGGAGAATAAAAATACTTGGCTTTTTTCGGCAACGATGGCCAAAGAAATCCGGAATATCATCAAAAACTACATGTCCGACCCCGTTGAAGTCAAAGTAAATACCAAAAACCAGGTCAACCTAGACATCGAACACCAATATGTCCTCCTACGCAACAAGGACAAAATGGAAACCATCAAAAGAATATTGGATGTCAATCCAGATATGCGCGGAATCATTTTTTGCCGAACCCGCCGAGAGACCCAGTCACTCGCCGAAGAGTTGATGGCCGCCGGTTACAAAGCCGATGCCCTTCACGGGGATTTGTCGCAAGCTCAAAGAGACCGCGTCATGGGACGCTTCAAAAAACATGCGCTCCAAGTTCTTGTGGGAACGGACGTCGCCGCACGGGGAATTGATGTGGACAACCTTACCCATGTCATCCACCACTCTCTTCCTGATGAATTGGCCTACTATACTCACCGCAGCGGGCGTACCGGGCGGGCCGGTAATAAGGGCGTTTCTGTGGCGTTTTTACCACCCAGTGGCATGAGAAAAATCAAACAACTGGAGCGAAGTCTAAAAATCCGGTTTTCTAAATTGCATATTCCTAGCAATAAAGAAGTCATGGTCTTTAGATTACACAACTGGGCAGAAAATATTGTCCAAAGTGATTTTAAAAATTCAAAAATCGGGCAAGACACTATTGACAATGTTTTAGGCGTATTTGAAGACTTATCCAAAGAGCAATTAGTCGTCCGGTTAATTGCCCATGAATTGAAAAATCTCGGTTTATCCTCTAGTGATAAGGATTTGAATTTAAAGGAAAAGAGCGATTTTTCTGATAGAAGACGTGGCCGCAGGGATAGAGGAGATCGACGCGGTAGAGACCGTAGAGACAAGAAAGATTGGCGAGAAAAAGACAGAGACCGCAACCGTTCGGATCGGAAGAAAAAAGGACTTCGAAATGACCGTAAAGATAACGAAAGGCGGACTAACCGTTTTTCCGAAAGGAGAAAATCCAATCCCGGTGCCAAACGATTCTTTATCAACATGGGTACCATGGACAAATTTGATTCTTCTAAGCTGGTTCGATTCATATCTGATCATGCGAAGATTGACAAAAAAGCCATCTCCAACATTACCTTGCGGCAAAAACATGCATATTTTGATGTCAGTTCAGAAGAATCAAAGCGCATTTCTCACGCTTTCAAAAACTTAGAAGTCCAGGGCCGCGCCATTCGTGTTAATCGCGATAATTAAGCAGGAAGTTTTTGTAACTCCAAACCATTTACGAGGCGTTTTAAATTCTAGCTTTAGATATTCTTTACTTCAAGGAGGTGAATCATTTATTTTTTAGCCGTACCTTGCGGCAAAAATTAAAAAGATGTCCAAACCACTCATTCTAGTCACCAATGACGACGGGATTGTTGCTCCGGGAATAAAAGCACTTATCAATGTCGCCAAGTTATTTGGCGAAGTATTTGTTGTTGCGCCGGACAAACCGCAATCCGGCAAAGGTCATGGTATCACCATCTCGGACCCTATTCGCTTACGCAAAGTTGATGTTTTTGAAGGGGTAGAGTCCTACGAATGCTCCGGTACTCCGGTCGATTGTGTCAAACTAGCCAAAACCGTCCTATTAAAGGGTAGAAACATTGACATTTGCCTTTCGGGAATTAATCATGGCTCCAACTCATCAATAAACATCATTTATTCAGGCACGATGTCTGCGGCGATGGAAGCTCACTTAGAAGGCATACCATCTATTGGCTTTTCTTTATTGGATTATTCTTTTGATGCTGATTTCAGCACTTCCGAACGCTATATCGCAGAGCTCCTGACACACATTTTTCATAAAGCAAAAATACAAGATAACTTTTTGCTAAATGTCAACATTCCGGCATTGTCCTATTCTGAAATAAAGGGATTTAAAGTCTGTCGGCAATCAGACGCCAGATGGATAGAAGAATATGTTGAAGCCACCGACCCAAAAGGTTTAAAATACTATTGGTTGACCGGGCACTTTAATCATGATGACTCCAAAGAAGATACCGACAACTATGCCTTAGAACAAGGCTATATTTCGATAGTTCCGTCGCAGTATGACTTGACAGATTATCAGCGTATTCCTTTTTTCAAGTTTTTGGAATCTATATATTAGTCCGGCCGCTGTTGGTCATCGGCAGCACGTTGACCACGAAATATGACCGAAAAATCATCATCATAAATATCGCTGTCGAACTCTAACTCAAATGGTTCTTCCAGTTCGTCCGGTTCATCATCGAACGCTTCGGGATCAAATAAAAGACTAGGTACCGCTGCTTTGGGTACATCACCCATGGCATCTTGTACCCGGTGACCTGTGGATTTGGTTGGATAAAACATTGTTTTCTCTTTAGTTACGCTTTGAAAAGCAAACTTACAAAAGGAAACACAAAAAACCAAATCATATAGACATTTTTTTTCACCTGTTTTTGAATTTCCCGTAAGGCTATAATTAAACAACAACCAACCACTAGGCGCACTACCCGACCACCAAGCTCATGGCCTTAGGCAAAAATATAAAAGCCCACCGAATCGGCAGGCTTTTACCTCGCATTGCTTACCCAACATTACCCCACAAATTTTAGTAAAGCTGAGTTGATTACTTTTAATCATGATACAAATATCTCCTATTCTTCTGCGAGATAAAAACACAAAAATTGCAGTTTGTAGAGCATTAATAAACAATAAAGCCCTAACAATAAAAATAACTCACTCATTTTCAATACATTACAAGATTAAAATTTTTTCTTTGTAGAAAAAAGCCATTCAAATAAAAAAAATAATTGTTTAAATATTACGATTTTGAGCAATGGTTTTGCCAAAAAGAGCCACATTTTTTTGATCTCCCGAAAAAAGGGGCTTCCGTACAGGTAGAATTTCGCCTGTATCAAATGGATAACAGACTGCGACGCAAGCCCCTATCGGAAGGCTCAAACTTTAGAAGAGCCCAGGAACACCGCAAGAATGTTTTTTATTTAGGCGAAGCATAACCAAAATGATAAGAAATTCCAAACCCAATGTTTATTGAGGAAGGAGTACTATTTTTTTTCGTGGTACTGTATCTCACGTTGCCATCTCTTACTTTAAAGTCTGCCAAATCAATAAGTCCATTTTCATTTAAATCTTCTATCTTGCTTTCTGTAACAACCAATTTGTCTGAGAGCGCAGTTGAATATCCGGCAGAAGCAAAAAATTGTAGGTGGTGATTGATGTTGTAATTAATTTTAGCACCCGTAGAAACAAAACCCAGTGTCGTCTTTTCAGAATTGAGCATTAAAAAAGGTATCGTCTTATCTTGTTCTTCGATTTTATCACTGCTTATTGCAAAAGGTTTAACCGAATACATTCCTGCTTTAATCTGAAAAATAGTTTCAAATCTATTCAGTTTAATTCTATATTCAGGCCCAATCCCGATGTAAGTAGATTTAATATTTTCTGAATTATTTGAAATGGCAAACTCTATGCCCTCAGTAAAATTGGATAAGTTATTTTCTGTTGGATTCGATATTTGCCCAACAGAAAGTCCTAATCCTATTTTTGAAAAATAATAAGAACCGGAAAGCTCAAAATAGCTGCCATTGCCTGCGTAGGCTTGATTTTCAAAACCGGAAGAAGGAATAGAGAGACCATAGGCAAAGCTAATATTTATAGCCCTTTTTGGAGAAGAGTTCCAATCGTTTACTTGAATCGGTTGTGGCGGGTTATTTCCATTTGGATTACTCACTCTGGTGGTTTTTGATGTTTTATTGCTTCTCGTTGAGTTCCAATCTGTGGCTTGAATCGGTTGTGGCGGGTTATTTCCATTCGGATTACTCGCTCTGGTGGTTTTTGACGTTTTATTGCTTCTCGTTGAGTTCCAATCCGTGGCTTGAA
>JANTGI010000047.1 GCA_024762995.1 Saprospiraceae bacterium
TTTGCTCTTACTCATAGGGGGTGGAGTTTTGTAGTTTTGAGACCACAATATCCAACTTCCTATGGTTTTTTACAAATTTTTTCTTACCGAACCATTGTTGCTAAAAAGGCACAAAAAACTGCTTTGCCCACTTTTTTTCAACATATCACTGATTTCAAGCTTGTTTCAGCTCCAAAATAGTAAAAAACAGCTACCTTGGAATCCAAAATTAAAATATAATAGTCTCACTTTGGTTGGTTTAAAATAGCTTATAGCACACTTGATTTTGAGCTAATGGATTGGTGTGCAAACTCTCGTTAAATACAAATAAAATGAAGAGAATTTATCAAATAATTGCTTTACTAATTTTGGTTGGCTGTTCAGGCACCAATCAAGAGCACTTGGAATCAAACTCGACCGTCACGGGTGTGTTTAATAAATCTGAAATTCAAGATTTAGCAAAAATTCTAAAGTTTTTTGACGAACAAATTTGTGCAACTCAACAAGTCGACATATCAAAACTTTCTGATTGTTATCAGAGTTTTTTTGAAAGAATGGAGGAAGCAGAAAAAACGGGGAGTATTGAAATAAAAATTCCATTTAGCGAACAGCAAAACCTGTATCGACAGATAAATGACTCAACATTTAATGAAATATGGCATTTCGGGAAAAGTTCGTATCGAAATTCACCAGACACCTTAAGGAGTATTAGTCTTAAATACAATAGCAAATATGTGAACTTTTTAAAGGAATTGGGAACAGATGACAAAATCATTAAGAATTATTATGACAATTTTAAAGCTTCTGGGGGTATTTCCCCATCAATGGTTGCGAGCCTACTTGTGAATTATGACAATTATAATATCAACGACATAAGAGTACGATTGGTTATTGCAATTCATTATTTAACTATGAATGACCAATTTGAAAGGAAAGAAAAATATTAATATCAGCAGCTATTCGAGCAGACGGCTCTGCCCCTATATTGGCCGAGTTAGCCATAAGGACACTGTATCATCTTCCGAAAAAATGCCCGAACCATTGCTAAATTAATCCTAGGAAAAAACCAAATATATTCCTAGCAATTTTCCCACCCTACCCGTATCTTTGAAAAAAAAATAATAATGAAATTTATTTTCGCCACCCTACTCTCCCTATTTTTTGCGCAAGCGATAAATGCCCAAAACGTCATGATAAGTGACCAATTCCACCCGAATGAGCCGTCCATCATCATGAATCCTAAAAATCCGGCACAGATTTTAGCCGCATCGAATATCAATAATTATTACTTTAGCCAAGATACAGGTAAGACTTGGATTGCCGGGAATCTTGTTTCGGAAGAGAATGGTGTGTGGGGTGATCCGGCCTTAATGGTCGATACGATGGGAGACTTTTATTTCTTCCATCTGTCTAATCCGCCTTCAGGAAATTGGGTCGATCGAATTGTCTGCCAAAAAACTTCAGACTTAGCAACTACTTGGACGCCAGGAACTTACACAGGATTAAACGGTACTAAAGTCCAAGACAAAGAGTGGCCTGTAGTCAATACGACTAACAACCATATTTATATTACTTGGACTGAATTTGATCACTATAATAGCACCGATCCGCTGGATAGCTCAAGAATCATGTTTTCCAAATCTTTGGATGCCGGAGACACTTGGACATCGGCCAAGCAAATCAATAAGGTCGATGGAGATTGTGCGGATGACGACAACACCGTAGAAGGAGCCATGCCTGCCGTCGGACCCAACGGAGAAATTTATGTGGTGTGGGCAGGTCCGGAAGGTTTGGTTTTCGACCGTTCTGTGGATGAAGGTGAAACTTGGCTGGACGAAGATATTTTTATTTCAGATTTCCCTAACGGCTGGGCTTATGACATCCCCGGTATTTACCGTGCAAACGGTCTTCCCATTATAAAATGTGACCTGAGTGACGGACTCCATCGTGGTACCATCTATATCAATTGGACAGATCAGCGAAATGGCGAAAATGATACCGATGTTTGGCTGGCCAAATCAACAGATGGCGGCAATACGTGGAGTGCCCCCATCAGAGTGAATGATGACCCCGCCGGAAAACAGCAATTCTTCACTTGGATGGACATTGACCAGACAACAGGATATCTTTATTTTGTCTTTTACGACCGTCGTCACTATTCAGACAACCAGACGGATGTCTATCTGGCTCTTTCCAAGGATGGCGGAGAGACTTTTATCAATCGCAAAATAAGCGAATCTCCTTTCACTCCAAATCCGGGTGTTTTCTTTGGAGACTACACCAATATTACGGTACATGACGGGATTGTTCGTCCGATTTGGACCCGTTTGCAAAATGACCAACTAAGCGTTTGGACAGATGTCACTCCGTCAGAAGATATTTTTACGGGCACACAAGAAGTTAACCCAAACATCACTTCATTGGAAACCTTCCCAAATCCTGCTTCCGCAAAGGAAAAAGCTTATATCTCATTTAAGCTTCACAAACAGGCAGAAGTCAGTATTTCTATCTTTAATTCTTCAGGAAAGCTTGTGTATCAGCAGCTTACGCAAAAAAAATTGCGATTTGGCAAGCATATTATCCCTATTGATTTAAGAAAAACAGGACTTACCAATGGGGCTTATTTTTATACCTTGAATATTGATGGAAAGAAATCCGGCAAAAAGCTGATGGTGGATTAATGAGCCATTACAAACCCAAACCACTATTAGGAAATTTAATTTTTAACCATTATATTTGCATAATATGAGGCTACTCTGCTAATCTTTTTTGCAAGTAAAGTCCTTTTTTAACTATTTAACCTATTATTTTTAGTAATATTCTGACTATTTCAAAAATGGAGTTTATTTAGAAAAAAGTTCTTTTCTTTCTCAAAAGAGCCGTCTGCATAGTTGTCATTCTTTTAATTTTAAATATACAAAAAATGAAAAAATTTTACTTTTTCTGCTTATTCTTCACTGTACTCTCCACAAACTTAATGTCCCAAATCACTGTGACCAGTACCGCCAACACACCACAAATTGGTGATTCCTTCACCTATTACAGGATGCTTTCTCCTACTTTTGATGTGAGAAATAATGGAGCCAATCAAACTTGGGACTTTTCATCTTTGACAGGTGCGCTTGACACCTTTTCTTACATAGATGTAGCCAATTCGACAGATCCCAACAGCTTTCCTAATGCGACTATGGTAGCAAAACTGGGCAACAACGGCGAAAATTATTACGAAGCGACTGCTACCGAACTCTCATACTGGGGAGGTATTACATTCAATCAAAGACGTACGGACATGACGGACAAGCGAGAAGTCATGGTCTTTCCAATTACCTACAATGATGTTTTTAACAATACCTATGCCGCAGTGGTTACTGCAAACGGATTAGCTCTAAACCTAACAGGAACGAGTCAAATCAAAGCAACCGGATTTGGTGATTTAATAACTCCTTATGGTACTGTTCACAATGTCTTAAAAATTGAAACCGTCAGCAATTACTCCTACACCGGAGTGCCGGGAAACTATAGTGACACAATTTCGCTTTGGTATAATGCCTACACCAGGACTTTCATTGCTTCAACGTCCTATGGCTATGCAAACGGCAATTTATCTATTAGCAAAGCATTATGTATTACTCAAGCGGATTTGGTTACGAGTAACACCGAGCCTGTCATTGCCGGCAAGCCTATCTCCGTTTTTCCGAACCCTACGAATGACTTCATCCAACTGGACGATATCGACAATGAGCCTGTTCTTCTAAAAATATTCGACATCAATGGGCGCCTTGTCCTAAAGGAAAAAGTTCTTCACCACAAAGTGGATGTATCCCAATTAAATAATGGAATTTACATAATGAAATACATTCAAGACCAACAGCTCCATACCGGAAAATTGGTCATTGAATAAATATTGGACTAACTTCCCAACACCCCATATTGGCTAACATTGGCGAGTGTTTGAACAAAGAATTCAAACACTCGCCATTTTTTCTCCTAATAAACGGACATTGAGAACTGAAATGTACTGTCGATACTCGTTGACTCTCACAACTAGCAGAATTCTACACCAAAGTGCCTATTTTCTGCCTAAAAACAGGAGCACCTAAACAGAGTTCCAAATAAAAAGAAATACTCCCTATTTAAACGCATTAAATCCGGTAATATCCATTCCGGTAATCAATAAATGAATGTCATGAGTCCCCTCGTAAGTAACGACTGACTCTAGATTCATCATGTGGCGCATAATCGGATATTCTCCGGTGATACCCATGCCACCGTGAATTTGGCGGGCTTCTCTAGCTATTCTCAAAGCCATATCCACGACATCTCTTTTAGCCATCGAAATCTGAGCGGCGGAAGCTTTGCCGGCGTCAGCCAATGCGCCCAATCTCCATACTAGCAACTGCGCTTTGGTAATATCCGTAATCATTTCCGCCAACTTTTTTTGCGTAAGCTGAAATTGACCTATCGGCTTGCCAAATTGTATCCGCTCCTGCGAATAACGCAACGCAGAGTCATAACAATCCATCGCTGCCCCCAAGGCTCCCCACGCAATGCCATATCTGGCCTTCGACAAACAAGATAGCGGAGCTTTAAGCCCTAAAGCTTCCGGAAGGACATTTTCCTTCGGGACACGGACATTATCAAAAACTAATTCTCCGGTCACCGATGCCCGCAAAGACCATTTCCCATGAATTTCAGGGGCGCTAAAGCCTTCCATGCCTTTTTCGACAATCACTCCGATAATGCGTCCATCTTCTCTCCTTGCCCAAACAACCGCAATATCCGCCACGGGAGAATTGGTTATCCACATTTTGGCGCCATTCAAGATATAGGCATCGCCATCATCCACCACACGGGTTTCCATACTTCCGGGGTCTGAACCGTGATTAGGCTCTGTCAATCCAAAACAACCAATAAGCTCTCCGGTCGCTAATTTTGGCAAGTATTTCATCCGCTGTTCTTCGGAGCCGTAGCGATATATGGGATACATGACTAAGGAGCCTTGTACGGATGCCATCGACCGAATACCGGAATCTCCGCGCTCTAATTCTTGCATAATAATACCGTAAGCGGTTTCGTCCATGCCACCGCCACCGTATTTGGCCGGAAGGCTAGGCCCAAAAGCCCCAATCTCGCCTAATCCTTTCATCAAATATACGGGACATTCGTGCCTATTTGCATAATCTTCGATAATCGGAGAAACTTCTTTTTTTACCCAGTCCCGAACGGCATCACGAGCCATTTTGTGTTCATCACTAAGTAGCGCATCCACGTTGTAATAATCGTGCGCTTGATATCTATCTTCTTTTGCCTTTTGACTCATGGTTGAGTTGGTTTTATTTGTTTGAAAAACTGGTGCGAAGTTAGGGAAATTTATGATAAAAGTAGGGCATTTTTTGCCCAGCCAAACGGTTACTATGATTCTCCCATGGTAGATTCGTGTAAGGGCGAGAAACTCTACCCACTTTATCGACGGCTTGAAAAATTACAAATCTTGAGTTGGTGAACTATAGCCGGATTAATCGAACTTACAAGATAAACAAGAGAGATTATACTTTAAGATACCGCCACACCGCCCTTCATTCGCCTTCATCAATCTTCACATAATCACTCATACAGCTAGGGCAAAGGCATTTGGTGCCAAATTGTTCGTTGATACGCCCAAGTGTCACGGTCGGGATATTCAGGTTATTACACCAACAATACTCATTGTTGTAGCAGGTCATTGGTTTGCCACAACGACCACAGTCCTTGACAAAATCCCATTCATCTTCAATGGTCGCAGATGCCACATGCCCACTAAGTGGCGGATTGGCTTTAGAAAGACGAATAGTCAAGCCATCCATTTCTGTAAAATGATTCTGAAGCTCAGCTTTCAAGTCAAGGATTACAGTCTCTAACAAATCGACAGGGTTTTGCATGACTCCCTTGCAAATTTGATGAATAACTTCATAATTCATCGCCCGGTTAATATCATCTTCATCCCCTGCATCCTCAATATCCGCATCAATAGTCACATCCAAAATAAATGTACCACCAATAAGCTTTTCTTCGGGATAGACCCCATGGTATGCATGAAACTTCATTCCGAGTAGGGAGATTTGTGCCATTTTCTTATTTTTTTGTCAAAGGTATTGAAGTGAATGGGAATATCCTAGTTTTTAGGAGTCATTACCGAGCAATCGGTATCCGAATCATAAACTTCGTCCCCTGGCCTTCCTGACTCTCCATTTTTAATTTCCATCCATGCTTTCGACAGATATTCCTTACGTAAAAAAGTCCTAAACCAAAGCCTTTGACATTATGTACATTGCCGGTAGGGATCCGAAAGAACTTTTTGAAAACTTTCCTTTGATACTCAACCGGAATCCCAATACCCTTGTCCGAAATCTCAATTTCAATGGTATTACCTACTTTTTTCGCCGCAAGGCCTATCTCCGGTGTATCTTTGCTGTACTTAATGGCATTATCCAATAAATTGTGCAAGATATTAGTCAAATGCAGCCGGTCTGCTTCCACAAAAACATGCTCTTTACAAAGTTTTAAATCAAAATGCCCGTTGGATTCATCGACTCTTAACTGGACACTATAGGCTATATTTTGAAGCAACTCGTTAAGGTCTATTTTCTCAAGCTTGAGCTTAAAATCCTTTTTCTCGATACGGGCAAACTGCAACACCTTCTCTACTTGCTTGTTGAGTCGATTATTTTGTTCTTTGATGATGGACGCATATTGCTGCAATCGCTTATCTTCTTGGATACTCGGTGTACGCAACAATACATCCGAAGAGATATTTATCGTGGAAATAGGCGTTTTGAACTCATGGGTCATATTGTTGATAAAGTCTTTTTGCATTTCCGAAAGGCGCTTTTGTCGCAAGATGACCGAAATACTATAAATAAAAAAGATTATCGACAAAAAGAGTAAGGCCGAAAAAATAATCGGCAGTGCCATGCTATCCAAGATGTAACGCTCATTGTGCGGAAAACGAACCCCAAAATAATAGACAAAATTATCATCCGTTTTCAGCTCTTCCGTGATGGGCTTTGTCGTTTCTATTTGAGAAGACAGTGCTACGTACTTCCCACTGATCATCTTATCCGTCTCGCAATCATAGATACCATATTCAAAATCTTCATTGAGCGCCGCTTCATTAAATTCCTTCTTTAGCAAAAATTCCAATATCTCCGGACTAAATGAATTATTGACATTGACTATGTAATAATTGGGATCCACCCGTTTAATCAAATCTTCGGCCGGCAAATCCCCATTACTCAGATTGGCCAATTCTTCCGCAACATTGGACAGCGAAAGGATGACCTTTTGATGAAATTCCTTTTCATTCAACTTCCAACTCTTGGTAATCCAGTAAGTCTGAACAACAATAATGCTCAATATGGCAAATGCCCCCAAAAGGATGACACGCAGTATAGTGCTATTCTTCATGACACAAAGTTAGTGTTTTTTTGGATATTGGGGAGTGGGGACGGGTCAGGTGTGTATCACAAATTGCACCTTTTTCAAGAATTCGGTCAATTCAAACTCCATAGGAGTGACATCTTTGGAACCCGTAACGTAGTGGAGGGATAAAAGCATAACCCAAGGGCAAGTCATAGCAAGCTATGTTGGAAAAACCAACGCAGAGTAAGGAAAAATTTGAAATAATTAGTAGCTGCCATTCTCTAAAAAAAATGCTTCAAATTTTTTCTTAATCAAGGCGGATTTTGGAGGCATAGCAGGTTATGACGAACACTAGCCTAGTCCGGGATATTGTTTTTGTGAAATCTGTTATACACACGGTCAAAGGGTTGTAGGTCGTTGCATCAAACACCAAGTTTAGGAAAGTCAAGTGACTAAGCCCACAGAGATTGCCAAACCGAAAAAATCGGAGCGACGACGTAACAACTTACCTACTTTACGATGGTCGGCAGATGTAACCCACTCACCTTCCTGTGGTCAGAAAATCACCCAAAATCTCAATAGTTTTAGAAACTTCCCCTATATTTGCGCCACAAAAAAAAGATATATGGACATCAAGGATTATCTATCCATCTCCGGTCTGCCGGGATTATATAAAATAAAAGCTTCCAGACCCAACGGCATTATTGCCAGCAATTTGGAAACCGGCGCTTCCTCTTTTGTTTCTTCGCGCAAGCACCAATTTTCGCCCTTGGAGTCCATTGGAATCTACAAAAATGATGGGGACACCGAAGCCTTGAAGAGTGTATTAGAAGCCATGCTTGCGCAAAAAGACAACGTCCCCACCACCCCTAAAAAACTCTCAAATACAGAATTACTAGACTATTTGGAATCGGTGATGCCGGATTTTGATAGAGACATGGTCAAGCCAAGGGATATCAAGAAGTTAATATCTTGGTTTCACATTTTGGACAGACACGGAGATTTCGAAGCCGTAGAAACACCCCCAAATGAAACCGACTCCCCCAAAAAAGATTCCCAAGAATAAATCCCAAAGCAGCTCGCAGCCCCCAAAAAGCAACTTGTTGCGCCCCGCTCCCGAAGACCAAAAGCGCCACAGGTGCGCCCCAAAGACCAAAAGCAGCTTGCTGCACCCCAAAACCCCATCAAAGAAAAACCACTTCCGTAGCCCCATACCCATACTTATGATGATATTCATTTTTCATCGTAAGGATATGGGGATTATTTTTCAATCTTTTGTGGATGGCATTTCTCAGGTAGCCCTTACCCACACCATGAATCAAATATACACTATCCATCCCAAGACGATAAGCTTCATCTACATAATCTTGCATCGCTTTCATCTGTATTTGGACAATTTGGGCATTGGATAAGCTCTTGTGGTTCTTTGCTAACTGCTCAATATGTAAATCTATCTCCGTCGGAAAATGGGCTTTCCGCAAGGGATCAAACAATCCCGAAATAGGCGTAGATTGCACTTGTTTTTTGGGCCGTATTTTAACATTCTCTTTGGTATAGTCCTTTAATGAACTGCCGGATGACGGTGCTTTATCCTTGCTTTTGGCCCAAACCGGCAAGGTAATCGCCGGAAAGTCTAATAAAGGCACCATCACCTTTTCTTTGAGCAAGGTCTTATCCTTTAATTTCACCGTTCCTTGCTTAAAAGGCTCCACGCCGGTAGTCATTATCCGCTGAAAATCATACCGGACACTCGGTCGATCCCCAAATTCCAAAGGCGTAAATTCATCCACTTTTAAGGGAGAAAAAGCCTTCACCCTTTCGGAAATCGTCAATTCCGGCTCATTATCAAACAAAACCGTCATCTCCACATACAAGTCGAAGGCCGTGGCATTGACTAATAATAGCTCATATTTGGCGGCAACGCCTTGGGCAGATACATTTATTGGAACCAAAACAAAGAGTAGTTCTTCATTTTTCACCGGTTCACTGACATAAGGAACATAGTCGTCAGAAGTCGTAAAAGTGGTCGAACTCGCCATCCACTCGCCATGGTCTTGGATATTCTCCGCAAAAACCGGTATTTCGGACCAATCTTCCTCCAATTCAACAATCACAATACCATGCTCTTCTTGGCGAACCACTTTCGCAAAAACGCCCGTGTGAATTAATACAACCTTTTGACCTACTTCAAATTTTGCCATGTGCAAAGATAATGGAAAAAGTATTGACAGAAGAGCAAAGAAACAATCGCCCTTCAGCCTACCACCCGTAAGCCCCAACCATCTTCCGATAAATATCCGTATTCTCATAAATACCCGAAAACTGCTCAGCACCGGGACCAAAAGCAAAAACAGGTATCAATACCGGCGTATGGTAATCCGTAACAAACTTGGTCTTTAATTTATTCATCTTGGACGAAGGCAAAATGGCAAAGCCGCCCGTCTCATGATCCGCCGTAATAACGACCAAAGTCTCTCCGTCTTTTTCGGCCCAATCTAAGACTTTGCCGATAGCTCTGTCAAAATCAAGCATTTCTTCGATGATGTATTTACCGTCATTGGCATGCCCGCCCCAATCAATCTGTGAGCCTTCAATCATCATAAAAAAGCCTTTGTCACTACGCTTATCCAAAAAAGCAGTGGCTCTTTGGGCTGCATTCGGCAAATATCTTCTACCTTGGCGATAGGTTTTAGGGTCTTTTCGTCCGGTAAAAAAGCCAAATGGATGGTGCGGATCCATATCTACTTCATCAATGGATTCCTCTTTCTGGTTTTTGATGACATAGCCTTGATTGGTCATTTCTTGGATGATATTCCGTTTATCTTTCCTTTCGTCAAAATGCTTACTTCCTCCACCAATAAACAAATCAATTCCACTTTCCGGAAAAAATGTGGCAATATCTTCATATTGCTTACGGCTTTCGACGTGTGCGATAAAAGCGGCCGGAGTTGCATGGGCAATGGTCGATGTAACCACTAGTCCCGTCGCCAAGCCATGCTGCTCCGCTTCTTCCAAAATCGTCGGTATCGGTTGCTTATCTGTATCTACGCCGATGGCACCATTATAAGTCTTTTTGCCACAAGCAAAGGCCGTCGCTCCGGCAGCAGAGTCTGTCGTCAGATAATTACTTGAATAGGATTTGTGAAAACCGGCAGTAGTGCATCGTTCTAATTCCAAATGATTATCATTGGAGTACAATCCGGCTGTAATTTGAGCGATACCCATACCGTCCCCAACCATAAAAATGATATTTTTGGGTCGTTTGGGTGCAAGTGCTTCTTGACTTGTTGAGTTGGTTGTCTCATTTGCTACAGCCTGCCTTGGCGGACAACTTGAAAAAGATAAAGACAACAAAAACAAAGGCAAAAATAACTTCGTCAACATTATTTAAAAATTTAGGGAGCAAGAAATGAAAGGTCATAATTAAATGCTTCCCCTTTCAAACACCCTAAGTCAACAAGTATTTATTCCCGGGAACGGCCTTAACTATGCCTTTTAATTCTAATATAAGCAAATATGAAGCCATTTCTCCGGAAGTCATCCCGGCTTCTACGGCCAACTCATCCGTATAGGAAGCTTCCCGCCCTTTCATCAGTTCAACGACCTCCTTTTCCGGACCTTCCAAAGTAGCAAATAAGCTGGCTTGGCGAGCCGTTTTTTGTATATCCCAATTCATATTTCGGACAATATCTTCCGAATTGCGCACCATAAATGCCTTATGATGCCGGATTAATTGGTTGCAACCGGCTGCAAACGGATCCGTCACTCTCCCCGGCACAGCAAAAACATCTCGATCATATCCCAAGGCTAATTCAGCCGTTATCATAGAGCCGCCTTTTGCCGCAGACTCCACGACCAATACGGCATCACTCATCCCCGCAATAATCCGATTACGCATCGGAAAATGCTCGCGTTCAGGGCCTTTTTCGTAAGAAAACTCCGTCAACAAGCCGCCTTTTTCCAGCATCTGGTTGGCTACTCCCCGATGATAGCTCGGATAAATCTGCCCAAATCCCGTCCCCATCACCCCAATGGTCGGCAAGCCCTTTTCCACAGCTCGCCGATGCGCTGTCACATCAATCCCAAAGGCTAATCCACTGATAATCGTCACATCATAAGCGGCCAAACCATCAATAATTTGTTCGGTAATCAACCGGCCATAATCTGTGGCATTCCGTGTGCCGACAACAGCAATAGTCCTAGTCGGATTTAAGTCTGCATTTCCTTTTTGATAAAGGACAATGGGGCTATCCGGTATATTACGTAATCTCCTTGGATAGTCCGGGTCAGAGAGAAAAACGGCCCGAATCCCTTTTTTCTCTAAGTCATTCAATTCCTTTTCTGCTATTTTCAGTATGGAGTCACTATCCTTCATACCCTTGGCATAACTCTCTCCAAAACCCGGCACTTCTGCCACCATAGAAGGCGTATCAAATACCGCTTGGGCGCTTCCGCAATAACTCAACAAGGTACGTGCCCGCTTAGCCCCGACTCCGGGTAATTTCGTCAAAGCTATATTATAAATCATTTGATCTTCCATATTAAACTAGCGTTTTTGGGTTGGTTAAACTTATGCCTTCATTGGCTAAGCTTAAACATTTTCATTAAAAATGGGCACTTTTCTAGCAAAAAACACCATATTTGCACGAGTTCACTATTTTTTCCAAAATAACTGAATAAACCAACACTATGAGTAACAAACTACCCAAATTTGAGATATTGCTTCTGGCCATCTTTTTTGTGAGCTTCTCCGTCTGGGCTATCGCCAAATGCAATCGAACTAAAAAAGCGCTCAATCCAACGCCAACCGTCACCACTCCGACCAAAGACTCCACCGCACAAACCGCAAATAACAGCGGGCTTCCGCCAATTGTCATTGACTCCACAAAGGAAATCACTCAAAATCCAACAAAAAATAAAACTTCACCCGACAAAAAGATTGAAAAAGTCATCATCGACCGTGCCATTTTATATGTCACTATTGATGGCTTAAAGCTACGCAAAGCGCCTAGCTTGGATTCGACGACTATTATGAAGCTTCCCCTTTTTGAGAAGGTCTATTTTTTGGATGAAGTGACAGACTTTAAGCAAAAAATCAACCTTGGGCGTAAAGTAACGGAAGAACCGTGGGTGAAAATAAAGACTAAAAAGGGGCGAACCGGCTGGGTTTATGGCGCCGGTGTCAATTATTACAAGAAAAAACAAGATGGTGTCCTTTGACGTCCGCCACAAAGATACATCTTTTTGTGTGGATTTTCAAGTTTTAAACGATTTTGTTTGATTATAGTTGTTTTTTGAGCACAATCGGAGTTTGTCTCTCTATTTTAAAGGATAGAACACCGACCCGCCTGCTGCGCAGCTGGCAGGTTTAACGGGTCTGCACGGATTTTTATTCCTCCATCAATTCCATCCAAGCCATCTCCTTTTCATCAATTTTCGCTTTGAGTGCTTCTAGTTTTTCCGAAAGGGTCGCAATCTCTTCCTGCGTCAAATTAGTGGCATAAAACTGAGCGGTTAACGCTTCTTTTTCTACATGCAACCGCTCAATATCACGCTCTAAGTTTTTGATTTTCTTCTGATTTTCATAGGAGATGACCGGCTCCGTTGGGGCTTTTTTGACGGAAGTGGATTTTGCGGAAGCAGACTTAGCAGCCTTTATGCCAGCTTCCCGATACTCTGTATAAGTGCCATTAAAGTCCTTGATTTTGCCGTTGCCTTCAAATACAAATAGATGATCCACAATCTTATCCATAAAGTATCGATCGTGCGTCACCACCAACACACATCCCGTGTATTGCTCCAAAAATTCTTCCAAAATGTTCAGCGTAATGATGTCCAAATCATTGGTCGGCTCATCCAAAATCAAAAAATTAGGATTCTGCATCAAAACCGTCATCAAATACAGCCGACGCAACTCGCCCCCACTCAATTGCGACACATAGACTTGTTGATGCTTGCGCGAAAACATAAATCGCTCCAATAATTGCTCCGCCGACAGATCCCGTCCATAGGACATCGGTATATAATCGGCAATCTCTCGCACCACATCAATCACCCGTTTGTCTTTGTCGATTTGAAGTCCTTCTTGCGAATAATAGCCAAACTTGGTGTTGACCCCGACAACCACCTTGCCGCTATCCGGCTTCAAATGACCGGTCAACACCTTGATAAAAGTAGATTTCCCAACGCCATTAGGCCCGACCACACCGACCTTCTCCCCTTTCTTAAACTTATAATGAAAGTCCTTGAGCAAGACCTTCTCGCCAAAACGCTTGGAGATATATTGCGCTTCCAATATTTTAGAACCAAGCCGCTCCACCTTAACCGAAATCTTAATGTCCACCGGTCCGGTATCGCGCATCGTCTTCTCTTTCAGCTCATAAAAGCCATCAATTCTTGATTTTGCCTTGGTACTCCGTGCTTTGGGTTGGCGGCGCAGCCAATTTAGTTCCTTGCTAAGAAGTTTTTTATCTCTGGTTAATTGAGCGGCATCGACTTCTTCCCGGATGGCTTTATTTTCGAGATACACTCCATATCCGCCTTTGTGGCGATAGAGCTTCCCCCCTTCTAATTCTAAAATATTATCACAGACCCGATCCAAAAAATACCGATCATGTGTCACCATCAACAAGGTCACTGAAGGTTTGGACAAATAGGCTTCCAACCATTCAATCATATCAATATCCAAGTGATTGGTCGGCTCATCCATAATCAAAAAGTCCGCATCCTGAACAATCAAATTGGCTAAAGCCACCCGCTTCACTTGCCCACCGGACAATTGGCCCATTTGGGCTTCCAAGTCTTCCAGATTCAGTTTAAATAGAATTTCTTTTAGGCGGCTATCGACATCCCAAGCTTTGAGTGCATCCATTTGGTCGGTGGCGGACTTTAGGGCATCATGATCATCCGGCCGGAGTAGAGCTTTTTCGTAAGCCACGACGGCTTGAAGTTCCGGTATTTCGCCCGAAAGGGCCGCTTCCAATACCGTCATATTAGGGTCAAACTTCGGCTCCTGAGTCAACACGCCGACTCGTATATTCTTGCTAATCAATAACTTAGAAGTATAGCCTTCCGATTTTTCTTCTCCGGCCAAAATCCGAAATAGCGATGTCTTGCCGGTTCCATTACGAGCAACCAAGGCAATCTTTTGGCCTTCACTGATGGTAAAGTTCAAATCTTCAAATAGGACCTTTTCGCCATAGGTCTTGGTGATATGTACGGCTTCTAAATAAATCATGTGGGGCAAAGATAGCAGAAATTCGGTACTTTGACGCCGTGCCCCAAGCCAACGTGTGTATAACAGATTGCACAAAAATAATATTTCAAACTGGGCTAGTGGTCGTCATAGCCTGCTATGTCTCCAAAATCCGCCTTGATTAAGAAAAAATTTGAAGCTCATTTTTTAAACAACAACAGCTACTATATATTTCAAATTTCTCCTTACTCTGCGTTGGTTTTTCCAACATAGCTTGCTATGACTTGCAGTTGGGTTATGCTTTTATCCCGCCACTACGTTGCGGGCTACCAAGGTGTCGCTCCTATGGAGCTTGAATTGAACGAAATCTTCAAACAGGTGCAATATGCTATACACACCAAGCCTAGTTTATAGCAATTTCAGCAACAATTTATTGTAGTCCTTTTTGAGACTTTTGTAGATGCGTAAAAAATCAGCCATTTCTTCCCTTAATCCATCTTGGTCATTATGTACGGGCAACTCGGTCAGTCTAGGATTCTTGCGAGAAAAAAGCTCCAAACTCCTATGTTTTTCCCCTATTTTATGCTTTAAGATGTCAATTACTTCTTTCTGACGAATAAATTGATTTTGGAACCGCTCAATCTCAGCCAATACTTTTTGGGCGGTAAAGCGCTGGACTAAGTCGCTCAGCCGGGACTCAAAAACATCCACTTCGTCCTTACAAAACGCCAATTGGCTCGTCCATTTTTTGTGTTCGTCATGTAAATCTGCAAGCATTACTTTTTTTGTATCACTCATATCTTTTATTTCTTTACTTAAGTTTCGTTAGTCAGAATAGCCCGTATTTGGTGGTTTTGGGTCTTTGGGGCGCTCCCTGTGGTCGCTTTTGGTCTTTGGGGCGCAGCAAGCTGCTTTTGGTCTTTGGGGCGCAGCAAGCTGCTTTTGGTCTTGGGCGCAGCAAGCTGCTTTTGGTCTTGGGCGCAACAAGTTGCTTTTAGGGTGCAGTAGGCTGCTTTTGGCTATATTATCCAAAAAAGCCTACCTATTTACGGACAATTTGATGTTGTCGTCACAAACGCATAAAATTAAGCAATAATACTTAACTTTGGGCATAAAAAAAGGTTTTATTTCATTCATTATGACAAATGCTATTCAACATAGCGCATTAATGTATCCCAGCAGACTTTTTGTAGAGAAACAGGTAAAAAATAGCAATTTTTTTTTAAATTTGTCCTTTTACCACAGAGTACTCAAATTTGGTGCTGCCTAGTGCATCGGCTATAGCGGTGGGCAATCAGTTTCAAACGGTTTGTCGGCTTCCAAAAACAGAAGCAGCAGATAGATTTGCAGTATTCTGAAGGGGATAAAAAGAAAAAGCATCGTTCTCACCACTTTCGGTGACGCAAAACGGTCAAAACAAAAATCATGGAAGGAAAGAATGCATTTTGGTTTTTAGAGAACATTGATTTATCAGGGATTTTTTGTCCCAATAAATATGCCGCACAAGAAGCCAACTTTGAACATAAAGCCTACAAAAAAGGGGAGTTTATCTATGTGCCAAAGGACGAATCGGATATGCTTTTTTATATCACTTCAGGTCGAATTAAGATTGGCTCTTACGGTGAAGGGGACAAAGAAATCCTAAAAGCGATTATTCATCAAGGCGAAGTTTTTGGGGAATTGGCCTTAATCGGAGAAGAAAAACGCAGAGATTTTGCGCAAGCGCTCGAGCCGACCACCCTCTGTGCCTTATCAAAAGCCGATATGACGGGCTTGTTACGTGATCGCAGTGACTTACAGACTTTCTTGCTAAAAATCATGGGTTCCAGAGTCTTGGAAATGGAAAAAAGATTGGAATCCTTGGTCTTTAAAGACTCTCGAAGCCGAGTTATTGGCTTTCTACTTGACCTTGCGGACAAAAAAGGCAAAAGAGTCGGCTATGAAACCTTAATCAAAGGCTTTTTTACCCATCAGGAAATTGCCAACCTTACAGCAACATCCAGACAAACGGTCACCACCGTATTGAATGAATTGCGGAGTAGAAACCTACTTACTTTCAACCGCAAAAGGCTTTTAATTCGTGACTTGGAACAACTACGGGTAGAGATTTAATGGAATAGTCGGTGGTTCGTCCTATTTCTTTTGGAAGCTCCGAAACTTCGCTTGGATTATATTCTACTGGCGCTTTCCAAAATGTCGTAAAATATGTTTAATGGTGTAAATTACGGAACAACAAAAATCTTATAATAGAACACGGGCAACACGGATTAGACTGATTTTTACAGATTTTCTCATCACGACAAAGATTTTTACGGATTATTTTTTTGTGATGCAATATTCCAACTAATACCACAAAAGAAAACATACCCCAGCGCACTCAGTAATAAGCAAAAAAACAAATTATACCATTCAGTATATTTTATTATCTTTGTCAAAATCTTTGATGATGAATATACAAAATAGATGGTCAAATATTAGAACCCATTTCCGGAGCAATTAACCTTTCATTTTATAAATAAAAGTCGTTATGGCATCTGATTTGCATAGTAAATGAAAGAACGCCCTGTTTTTCTAATTCCGGATAGTCATCCATCCAAAATTTAAACTATGCAATTTACAGATGAAAAAGATGAAAAGTTGATATACGATATTCGTTTTTGGCTCATTCTAGGCAGTTCTCTATATCTTTTCCTTACCGCAATCGGTGTCATTAACTAGCTCCATTAGCCTTTTATTCATCCAATACGAGCCGGGCTACGTGAGAAAAATGTACCAAAACAGGCAGGCAGCAGAAAGGGCATTTTATGGCAAAACTAGCGAATACCTAAATAGTTACCATTTTACTACTAAGCTTTATGCGGGTTGCCAGGTTTATATTCCCGAGGATCTCAGTTATTATTTTTTGCTTTTTTACCAAACGTCTTTATTGAAGTAGTACTTTTTGTGTTATTTTTCCTTCATCAGTAGTTATTTCGATTAAATACGTTCCATGAGGTTGATTTTCTAAATTAAGAGTCATAATCTCAAGTCCGGTATTATTGTATTTTGTGATTATCTTTCTACCCCTAATGTCATAAACCGTAACCTGTTTTAAATTCTCAATATCAACTGTAAACATTGATTCCGTTGGATTTGGGTAGATCAATAACTCAGGTAAGTTTTCAGAAGATAATTGCTGCACATTCAGAATGGTGCCATCTATATACATACTCTGAAACCATATATTTAATTTCCCATTTCGTGTATCTCCCCAAACTGAATATAGTGTGTCATTTTGTATTTTTGAACTCATAAAATCATTTCCTGACTCCTCTAAAATATTATCGTATGCTACGCCTTGATTCGTTATTTGAAAATTAGGCAAAAATTGAGTTGAGTCTTTACTTCTATATGAAGCCCATATTTCAGATTGGGTTTGGTAGGTACTATCCGTTCCGTTCCTTCTGTCTCTCCAAGTAATTATCAAATCACCATCTACATCAAAATCACCCCAAATTAAATCGTGCATTCTGTTGTTACCAACTGGGTCATCATTAATTCTAATTGGAGTATTCCAAGTCGTTCCGGAATTTGTTGACTCTTTGAGATATACGTCTAAATTACCATTAATTGTCCTAAGATATATGAATGCAAGATGCTTAGGGTCTGCCGGATTAGAAATAAGTAAATATCCTTTTTTAGCAAATTTAAAATCCGACGTTGGTATGGGGTCGGTATTGGTTAAAATTGTATTGTAAGTAAAAGTTGAACCACCATTATTTGATGAAGCCAGAAAATACTGAGGATATAGACTTTGAGTTAAAACGTAAGAAGGATATGCACCAAAAAAAATACCGTCAGACGAAACAGATGGCGAGGTCATAGGCAGAGGATTAAAACTTCCGGCAAGCCAATTTGTATCATCTAAATACGTCGTGCTAAAACTTGTTCCTCCATCTGTAGAAATTGACAAATATGGATTGAAAGGTGAATTGGTCCTATTGCCATTCATTGTTGTAACATAAATAGTACCACCATATACTCCATTAGACTTGTCTATCACTAACCAAGGCCTGTCAATTGGCCATTTAGTCCCATCATAATTAGCGTTAATAACTTCAACTGGTGTATTCCAAGTTAACCCACCATCAATGGATTTTCTAATATAAACGCCACCATTAACAGGCGGATCGATTCCATCAAAATCAATATAGCAAACAAATACATTCCCCACATTGTCAAAATCAATACAAGGATCGGCAGATTTATAACTACTAACCACGTGGGGATGTTCCACCGCTGAACTCCAATTTTGTCCACCATCAAAACTGGTTTTGGTTTTAATTTTGAATTGGTTTGAAATATTTATCCAACTCATCCAAGCAACAACTATATGTTGCGAGTTATTTGGATCAATGGCCAAATAGGGCTCTCCATCAAAAACTACTCCGCTAGAAATATTCTGATTTTGCCCAAACGCAATTGTCGTCATCAGAGTTAAAAATACAAAAAGTATCGTTCTCATATAGCTAAGACGTATTTATTTGTTAAAGGTTTAAACAACTGTCTCAAGTTTTTGTGGCCACAAAAGCCCGTATTCATTGACCTTTTCGGCATATTTCTCACAATAGTATGACTAAGCATCATAAGCCAGGTCGAGAGATTCACTACAATTCAAGTAATAAAGCCAAACTTCATAAATCATTGGCCCCCGCCTGCTGCAGGCAGGCAGGTTTCACCTTCAAAGCTTCTCACATCTTTTTATGCCTTTCCCAATAATTTTGGGCTTCGATTTCTTCCAGTATTTGGAGATAATTAGCGTAGCGAATGTCACTGATTTCACCGGACTCCACGGCGGCTTTTACGGCACATTTAGGCTCATTACGATGCAGGCAGCTTCCGCCAAATTTACAATTTGCGGAAGCTTCAAAAAACTCCCGATAATTATGTGCAACCACTTGGGGTTCAAGATTATTAAAGGACAAGGTTTTGATTCCGGGAGTATCAATGATTTGAGCGCCAAAACTCAAGGAGTGCATTTCTGCAAAAGTCGTCGTATGCTGCCCCTTACCCATATATTCAGAAATGGGTGCGACCTTGATGTCTAATGTAGGCTCCAGCGCATTCAATAAAGTGGACTTACCCACTCCCGATTGACCGCTAATCAAGGTCTGTTTTCCTTTGAGCAATCCTTTCAACTCCTCAATACCATCTCCGTTCTTTGCAGAAATAGCCAATACCTGATAACCTATTTTTTCGTACATCATCGCTAAGCCACCGAGCAAATCGAAGTCGTCTTCATCCAATAAATCAACCTTGTTCACCACAATAATCACCGGAATATCCTGTGGCTCCGTCATCAACAAAAACCGATCAATAAAGCCCAATTTCAAATCCGGATACTTCAACGAGACAACCAATATGGCTTGATCCACATTGCTGGCAAGAAGGTGCAATTCGTGCTTTTTGCGGGGAGACTGTCTGGCCACATAGTTTTTGCGTGGGTGAATGTGTTTGATCATCCCCTTACCTTCCTGCTCAAGCTCATAATCCACCATGTCACCCACCGCAATCGGATTAGTAACAGGCAAACCACCCAGCCTAAATTTTCCTTTGATTCTAGCTTCTACTACATCGTCTTCCGACCAATGTGGCAAAAAAAGCTCATCAGTAATGGGTAATATTTTATACCAACTCCCCGTTGATTTGATGACAATTCCTGTATTCAATGACTCCATTTTTTTTCAAACCATTAATCCTAAACCGGTTTCCACACAGGAGACCGGCACCAAAGGTAAGTTTTTTTAACCGATTCCAAAAAAAAGACCAACCTGAAAGACAAAAGTAGGGTGAGACTCGTTTACTTTGCAGAAAAATAGGACCATACCACTACGCATAAAACATTTGGCGTAAGCGAACGGTTGCAAAAAATGACAGCATGAAGATATTATTTTATTTTTTCTTGGTCTCCACCCTTGCGGGAATGATGGCTTGCCAAGACCCATCCAACCAAAACTCCAACGAAACAACAACTCCCGGACAATCGGGCAACCCGACTATCGACAATATCACCAATAAAATCAAAAACAATCCCAACGACGTGTCCTTGTATGTATCTCGGGCACAAGCCTTTCGTCGGCTAGGCGGATACGATGAAGCCATCCAAGACATCAATCATGCCATCAAAATGGATTCTACCCATTATGAGTACTTTTTATTTCTAGGAGATGTTTTGATGGACTACAACCGCTCCAAAGATGCCATTCGAGTCATCAACAGTGCCGTTTATCGCTTTCCGGACAACCCCCAATGCTTGCTCAAACAAGCCGAATTTTATCACATTCTCAAACAATATCACCAATCGACTTCCGCTCTTAATGCCTTACTCCTGCACGATCCCCAAAATGCCCAAGCCTTTTTTATTTTTGGGCAAAATTTTAAGGAATTAAAGGATACTACCAGAGCCATCCAAAGCTTTCAAAAGGCGGTGGATTTGGATCCGGACATCATCGCCGGCTGGATTAACTTAGGAAATTTATGGAGTGAAAAAGGGCCGCAAATTGCCAAAAAATATTTTGAAACCGCTATTTCCATCGACTCCACTAACATATACGCTCTTAATAGTTATGCATTATTTTTGGGCAATCAAGACAAATTTCAGGAAAGTATCCGTCTTTACAGAAAAATAGCCACAATTGACCCACAATTTAGCGATGGATTTTTCAATGCGGGTATTATGTACCTTTCCATTGACTCTATTCAACAAGCCCATCGTCAATTTGACCTTGCGGTAAAAACCAACCCCACCTTTGCGAAAGGATATTATTATCGAGGACTCACTGCTGCCAAACTAGGTGACTTGGAATCTGCCAAAAATGACTATAACCAAGCACTAAAGATAGACCCCAAACTCTCCAAAGCCGCAGATGCCCTCAACTTACTCAAATAATTTAGGTTTCGGCTCTTTGGACTAACGGTATAACGATTTCGCTCAATTTTAGCAACTGCGCCCCAAAAGCAGCTTGCTGTGCCCCACCCCAAAAGCAGCTTGCTGCGCCCCAAAGACCAAAAGCGACCAAAGGGAGCGCCCCAAAGACCAAAAACCAAAAAATACCGGCTTTTATCCCCATCGAAACCTGAGTTAGTTACAAAAAAACAATACGTTATAATTCCGCTATCCCAGTTTTCGTTAGGAATACGAATCAATGGAATGCCGTCCATCAAAAGTAATTTACGGCAACCAACAGATAACAAGGCCGCCAAAGCGGTAAATTATCGTCAGTGCAGCCTAAAGTTCAAAAAAAAACTTACTTTTGATAAAAAAACCTATCATCATGTCAAAATTCTACTTTTTACTGTTTTTTCTTGGACTAGGTATCACTGCTTGCCAAACTAAAGAAGTGAATGAAAATTTACTTTATGGCCATTGGCAACTCAAAGAAGGCTTTCGCAATAACAACTCAGAACCCTCTAAAATGCTGGAAGGTATCTACTTCAACATCGAAAAACCAACGGCGGTCTCCACCAATTTTTCAGGCATAGAAGAAAATGGTCAATTTGGACTGGAAAAAGACAAGTTTACTATCGAAACATCCCGGACGACTAAGTTTAAAATCAAAAACTTATCGGAAAAAGAATTAGAACTAGCAACCATCATCCGTGGTATCCCGTTCCGATTTATCCTTGAAAAAGAATAAAGCCCAACCAACGACTCAACATGCAGAAAACTTTCGACAAATTCATCTTCCTAGCTCTCCTCATCTCCTGTCAGAGCATTTTTGCGCAAGCTCCATCTAAGCAGGATAGTATTTGGCAACGAAATTATCAAAAAAGAATCCGTCAATCAAAACTCTATGGCGTCTATATCCCACAAAATCTTGGGGACGCCCACAACCAACTCAACAAACTAATCTCTAAAGAATCTAAAGAAAAATTTAGGAGAATGACTGAAGACCAAGTCCGACACAAACTATTCTTCAGCCTGGGTCGATGGATTATTTACAATTGGGGATTTTATGATGGCTCCAGACTAAGCGATCGTTTGCGCAAGCTAGGGATTTACCACCCCGAAGACATGGCTGAATTCATCATCATTACCTACCACCGAAAGATGCTACAACAACCCCTAAATGCCAAAGAACTCATCGAACAAATGACCGAAAAGCGTAAAAAAGAATGGGAAAAAAGACACAAGGTGACTATTTTACCCAAACCCAAAGCACCTAATTAATGGATCCTGGATTTTTTTTGAAAAAAAACAGCGCCCCTTCTAAAATTCTTTTAAGACAAGATACCCT
>JANTGI010000048.1 GCA_024762995.1 Saprospiraceae bacterium
TCACATAGGCAAAAAAATTAACACATCCCGTTTTCTCCCAAATCAACCACAACCACCCATAATTATATGCCGCAATCTAACAAAAAAACCAAATAAAATTCTTCTTAAGGAAACTTTAACATTTTACTTACCATACAAATGCTTACCTTTGCGGTCTATTAATTGACGCTCGACCCCCATAATTTTTTAGTTTTTAACAAAAATATGACCTATGGTAAAAAAAGCAGCAGAAACTCTTCGATACGGAGATGAAGAATTGCAAGAATTCAAAATCTTAATTGAAGAAAAAATCGCCGAAGCTGAAGACAGGTTAACCTACTACCTGCAACAATTATCTGAGCATGGGCAAACAGAAGATGCCAAAGTACGTGGATTGGATGATGGTCTAAACACCATCGAAAGTGAAAGATTGTCCACCATGGCTTCTCGTCAAAAGAAATTAATCAACCACTTGAGAAATGCCTTAATTAGGATTGAAAACAAAACTTACGGCATTTGTCGCTCCACCGGAGCCCTCATCTCCAAAGAAAGATTAAAAGCCGTTCCACACGCTACTTTAAGCATCAAAGCCAAAGAAGCAGCCGGACATTAATCTTTTTACAAAGAAACTAGGCAAACTGACCATCGTGAGTTTGCCTTTTTTTTGTACTTATCCCATAAAAATTGCCATACTTTTTGCAACTTTGCGGCTTCTCAGGGATTTCATAAAATAAATACACTTCATTTTGCGTGATTCTTTGCAGGGTTTCTCCTTAAAATCCCAGCTATTTGACCATCAAATTTTCTTATTTTGAATAAAAGAACCATCATTGCCGTTTCTATTTTTATCATTGTTTTGGGCTTAGACCAGTGGCTAAAATTTTGGGTCAAAACAAACATGAATTATGGCGACCTTATCCCCATCCTACCCAATGGCAAAGGATTTATTCATTTTGTGGAAAACCCGGGCATGGCCTTCGGACTAGAGCTGGGGGGCAAATGGGGCAAAATACTCCTTACTTTACTTCGCATCATCTTCATCGTTGCCTTGGGCGGAGCACTTCGGTATATTATCAAAGAAAAAGCTCCCATAGGCTTTATCGTTGCCATTACACTCATATTGGTTGGAGCCATGGGCAACATCGTGGATAGTGTCTTTTATGGTGTAATCTTTTCGGAATCCCCCTATCATGGAGGGATTGCCACATTTATGCCGCAGGAAGGCGGCCAAGGAGCTTGGTTAGAAGGTAAAGTGGTCGATATGTTTTATTTTCCGTTAATCAAAACCACATATCCGGACTGGTTTCCTTTTTTCAAAGGGCAGAGTTTTGAGTTTTTCCGCCCCGTATTTAATATTGCGGATGCCTCCATCTCAATTGGAGTCATGAGTATTTTCTTATTCATGAGAAAAACATTTAATAAGTACGCACAAATACACCCTTCCAAGAAAACCAAGGAGGCTGAAAGCCAAGAAGTAGTTTCCGAAAACTAGAAATAAGTGCTCAAACAACTCCGTTTACAGCCAAATAGGCATTTTATGGCAAAAACTAGCGGGTACCTAAACAGTTACAAAAAGAACTTATTCTGCAATCTCATTAGAAAACCGGTCGATGGCTTTCACCGCTTCTTCTATTTTAGAGTAGTCCAAAGAATAATTGATAAACTTGCCGTCTCTTTTGGTGATTACCAAACCGGCACGACGTAAGATTTGAAGATGTTGAGAAGTAATTGACTGCTTTAAGTCCAGTTCATTATAAATACTTTTGACATTAACCGTGGTATTCTTGTCAATAAAATCTAGAATCTCAAGCCGAAGGGGATGCGTTAAGGCACGCAAGATGTCTGCCGATACCTTAACTTTCCCAATATTAATATTGGTCATAGCTTTTCCCATTATGTTGTATGTTTTGTAATAGTCAAGCAAAGATGGTCATTTTTCATCAACTAGCCAACAAAAAAAATAAAAAATGCCAAAAACGTCTCCGTTTTTAGCATTTTTTCATATTCAATTGACACAAAAGCCAATCTCCATCATGTTTTGTAAAGAATTCTTAGGAAGCAAGCTCTTCTACAAGACGTGAAATCTGGTCAATTCTTTCATTATCTACTGAATAATAGATAAATTTTCCTTGACGAGTTGTCTTCACCACGCCGGCTCTACGTAGAATAGCCAAGTGCTGCGAGGCAACTGATTGCTCCAATCTTAGCTTTACGTAGATATTGGTCACTGTCATTTGTCCGTCTGCTTCAATCAATTCTAGCATTTTTTGACGCAGTTTGTGGTTGACAGCACGCAATACTAAGACTGCTTTTCTTAACTCGATATAATCAAGTTTAATGTCGTTGTCGCCTTTTTTTAGCACGACAGCTTCGTTCTCATGTTTTCTCATTACTATGTTTTTTCAATAATTAAACAACAACCTTGTAAAGGCAATTTCTATACCAAAAAAACCTATATCAAAATTGTCATTATCCGTTTGAAGTCATAAAGGTAATATCTTTTAAACTTAAATAACAAATTTTCATTATATTTTTTGTTCTTTTTTAACGAGAAAGCGGGCACTTTTTATGCAAAAACGTTCTTTTTTCTTGCTTTTCGCTGATTTAGCCCTTTTTTTTACCTGATTCTTCTCTTGGGTACACACTTTCCACCTTGATGGATTTTTTCATGCCCCAATATTCCCAAAAAAAGGTCATCGGACTTTATCTGACGACCTTTTTTTTAGCCAAAGACGCTATTCCTTCACCAACTTTCCGACACCTACCATCTTCTGCCCACTCTCTGTCATTACTCGATACCCATACATACCTTGCGGCAAAAAAGAAACATCTACCTGCATCTGACGGGTGATTTTTTGCGCAAGCGCCAACCGAGCATATCACTTCTTCTTAGCCTGCGTAATATTAGGCGGCTTCAAATAAAAAGGAGTATGACCGGCCAAATCCACAAATTCTTTTTGCTGAAAAGCACGCAAACCTAAACCAACGAGATGCTTAGACGAAAAAATAGTATCCATAAAGACAAAGTGCTCTCCACTATACAAGGTCTTTGATTTTTCAACACCACTTCCGCAAAGCACTATTTTTTTCCCGTAAGGGAGCCACTCATCAAAGGTATTTTCCGAAAGGATGACCGCACCAATAGGAAATATGGCTTGCATGTCCGCGTCAAATCCACGCATATAAACTTCCATACGGCGTGCATCAATCATCGGAAAATACAAGGCATCCGGATGACTCGCTTGCGCAAAATGAGCCAAAGCATCCAAACTATTTACCGCAATCAAAGGGATATCCAAGCCAAAACACAAACCCTTGGCCACCGACAATCCCACACGCAGACCGGTATAAGACCCCGGCCCGTCACTCACCACCACCGCATCCAAGTCTTTCATCTCCAAATTAGCGGATTTCAAGGCCTTTTCAATCAATATCGTCACTTCCGAAGCATGCGAAAAACTCTCCGTGGATTCTTGCAACGAAACGACCGCATTACCGTAACTAATGCACACAGAACAAACCTCCCCCGATGTTTCGAGCAATAATAGCCGAGTATTCATAATTAACAATTGTTTTGCAAGTGGACTTAACAAACAAGTTGTGGCTTTCAACAAAAAAACTTACATTGTCGTTTAGTTTAATAATGACAAAGGTAAGCCATATTTTGCGTCTTACCGGCAAAAAAAAGCACATGCTCAGATTTCATGCTACCGCGCTATTTACTTTTCTCTTTGTTTTAGGGGTTCCTGTCCGGCAAAAGAGCTTCAAAAAAGACGTCCTACCGTCGGATACCGTTCAAGCCCAAATGTGGGTGGACTCGGTCTTCAATACCATGACAGACGACGAAAGACTCGGACAATTATTTATGATTCGAGCAAATCGTAAACCCATCGACCCTAGCTTCAAAAAACAAGCAGAAGACCTTATCAATAACTATCACGTAGGGGGTATCTGCTTCTTCAAAGGACACCCTAGCGAACAACTCCGGCTCACTAATCACTATCAATCCTTGTCCAAAATCCCCATGATGGTGGCTATTGACGGCGAATGGGGCGTAAGTATGCGTCTGGACAGCACCATTAAATACCCGCACAATCTGACACTCGGTGCCATCCAACAAAACGGCTTAATCTATCAAACCGGCAGCGAAATAGCCAAAGAATGTCACCGACTGGGTATTCACGTCAATTTTGCACCGGTCACAGATGTCAACAACAACCCCAATAATCCGGTCATCAATGATCGCTCCTTTGGCGAAAATAAATTTAATGTTTCTGCAAAGAGCTACATGTATATGTTAGGCATGCAGGACCAAAAAATCATGGCTTGCGCCAAACACTTCCCGGGACACGGCGATACGGATGTGGACTCCCATTTGGATTTGCCGGTCATACCGCATACTAGAGCACGTTTGGACTCGGTGGAGCTGTATCCGTTTAAGATTCTCATCAACCAAGGCGTGCAGAGTATTATGGTGGCTCATTTAGACATTCCGGCTCTTGACTCCGTACAAAAACCCACCACGCTCTCCCAAAAAGTTGTCACGGATTTATTGCAAAAAGAACTAAACTTTCATGGTCTTATTTTTACGGACGGACTGGAGATGAAAGGCGTGACCAAACACTTTAAAGACGGCGAAGTTGAAGCCCATGCCATCCTTGCGGGAAATGACATCTTACTCCTTCCGGAAAGCACCCCGGCCGCCTTCAAAACCATCAAACAATACATCAAAGACGGCAAACTCACTTGGGAGCGCATATACAAAAGCACTAAAAAAATCCTTTTAGCAAAATACCGGCTAGGTCTCGCCAATTATACCCCAAAACCGATTGACAACCTCTATGAAGACCTGAATGCCCCCCATAAAATAGTTCTAAAAAGGGATTTAATCAAAAATGCCCTGACGCTGGTCAAAAATGACGACAACCTAGTACCCATAAAAGACACTAAGCAAAAAATTGCCGTCTTGAGTATCGGAAGTTCAACAAAAACCGCCTTCCAAAAAACAGCTCTTAAATATGGCAGTTTCTCCTACTACAACACCCCCAAAAAGGTATCGCCCGAAAAACATAAAAACCTACTTGCCCTTACCAAAAACAAAGACCTGGTCATCATCGGCCTTCACGACATGGTGCGCCATGCTTCCAAACAATTTGGCATCACTCCGTCAACTCGAAAGCTAATCGAAGACATTAGTGCCCAAAACAAAGTCATTTTGGTCGTCTTTGGCAACCCCTACAGCCTAAAATATTTTCAAAACCAACGCAATATCCTCGTCGCCTACGAAGATGACGATGACTTTAGAGACTTGGCGGCGCAGGCCTTATTTGGAGCAAATGACATTAGCGGTCAACTTCCGGTCACTGCTACCGAAACTTTTCCGTCGGGTCAAGGAATCCAAATCCAAAATATTCAGCGTTTTGGATTTACCATTCCCGAAGAAGTTGGCATCGACTCCAAAAAACTCACCGCTGTAGATACCATCTTGGAGGAGATGATTCGTATCAAAGCAGCCCCCGGCGCCCAAGTACTCATTGCCCGCAAGGGAAAAATCATCTACCAAAAAGGTGTCGGCCATCACACTTACCATAAGAAAAAACCGGTGCTTAATACGGATATTTACGACTTGGCTTCTATTACCAAGGTCGCCGCAACCACCGTCTCGTTAATGAAACTCTACGACGATGGCCTTTTTGACCTTAATCAGACCCTAGGGCATTATCTGCCGGAAGTAGCCAATACCAACAAAGAAGACTTACTGGTTCGAGATATTCTAGCCCATCGAGCCCGACTAAAGCCGTGGATTCCGTTCTATAAAGCCACCTTAGTCACCGTCGGTAGAAAACGCAGACACCACCGGCAAAGAAAAATTCTGTCCAAAAAAATCTATCGCAAAAAAAGTAGCGTCGGTTATTCCATACCCGTAGCGCAAGGACTATTTATGAAAAATAGCTATCTGGATAGTATTTGGCAACGAATTTATGACTCCGACCTAAGACAATCAGAAGGCTATCGGTATAGCGACTTAGGCTTTTACTTATTTAACAAAGTCATTTCTGACATGACTCATACTCCGGAGAATGTATATGTCAAAAAAGAAATTTATGACCCACTACAGCTAAGCACCATGACTTATCTGCCCTTGAATTATTTTGATAAACAACGCATCATCCCCACCGAAAAAGACCGATACTTTCGCAAAGAAACTATTCAGGGATATGTCCACGACATGGGTGCCGCCATGTTGGGGGGAGTCTCAGGTCATGCCGGATTATTTTCCGACAGTTATGACTTAGCGGTACTATTTCAGATGCTATTGAATGGTGGCACTTATGGTGGAGAACGTATTTTGTCGCAAGACGTCGTCCGACTCTTTACCCAACGTGTCCCCGAAGACACACGCCGGGGCTTAGGATTTGACCTAAAAGAATTAGCCCCAAGCAAAACCTATCCCAAAAGAAAAGAAAACATGTCTCCGTTGGCATCGCCTTCCACCTTTGGGCACTTGGGCTTCACAGGCACCTGCGTTTGGGCCGACCCCGAAAACGATCTTATCTATATATTTTTATCCAATAGAACTTATCCGTCCATGCACAATGGGAAATTGAATAGAGCCGATATTCGCCCTAGAATCCAGTCGGCTATTTATCGGGCGCTTTTGGATTAGGGTAACGGTTTAGAAACTTCTACTTCCTCTTCCGAAAAATCCGACCCAAAAACCCTTTCTGCCACCATTTTTTCTTCTTTTCCGGTATAAAGGGTATGCTGTAATATCTTTCAATTTTTGGTTTACTGCCTCTAACCACCGCTTCGGTTACAGTTATCTCATCTTGAGTCTCTAGCACTTGCTCCCCCAACCAAACATCGTCTTTATCATCAAAAGCCGCACATTCATATTCATTCTCAACAGTTTGGAATCCCAAAAAGAAATACACTAAAGTAAAGCTATCCTTTTTGCAGACAGCTTCCTTGTCTAGGATTAGGGTAAAAAGACCATATTTGTCTGCACTTACGCCCCACTCTGTCTCCTTGACATAAACAGAAGCATAAGCCAGTGGCTGCGCCTTATCATCAATTATTTGTCCTTTTAGCACGAGGTGTTGCTGTACGGCTCCATGCTGCACCGAGTCTTGTCGTGACACTTGTTGATTTTGACTTTGCTCTACTTTTTCAACCGGAATTTGTGCCACAGACGCCGACGGATTGACAAACAGCGTGGTGGTCAAGGTGGTCAGTCCAAGGAGGGCTTTCGCCAAAATTGATGGCTGATCAATTGCTTCTTTTTCCTGAAAAGGAGATGCCAATTGACTAGGCAAATAGTGACCACAGACTCGCCCTTCTGTTTCTGCGTGGATTTTAATGATTTCCAGATTGGTCATCCCCGAAAAATCAATCATCTTTGTATCACATTTCTCGCAAAGTCGTCCACCGTCAATTTTGGGCATGGTGGCCCAGTTTTGGTCACACAATGGTAATTTTGATAAATCAATGTACTTCATAGCTTATAAACGATTGAAAATAGAAATTGTATATTCCCGAAAAAGCCTTCATCAAGTCATTTTCCCTTATCTTTGCCTGAAACCAATCCATTTTGTCCTACTCACTTTATGCAGAAGTCGTCTTACCGTTGCCTTTACCAAGGGTTTTTTCTTATGCGGTGCCCGAAGAATTTGTGTCCAAGCTGCAATTTGGCATACGAGTAGAAGTCCCTTTCGGGAAAAACAAACGCTATTCGGCCTTGGTCGTGGATTTGAGCGATAAAGCACCCGAAGGCTATAAAGTGAAGCCCATTATTAATATTTTGGATGATGAGCCCATCATTTATCCCGTTCAATACCAATTTTGGAAATGGATTGCCAATTATTATTTCTCCACCGTCGGCGAAGTGATGAATGCCGCACTGCCTGCCTATCTCAAGCTAAGTGGAGAGACCAATATTTTATTGAGTCCTTTGTTTCATGACAATTTTGAGCACCTTTCGGAAAAAGAATATCTCATCGCCAGTGCCTTAAAAAATCGAGAAGAATTTTCGATAGACGAAGCCCGTAAAATCCTCAATCAAAAAACAGTCATGCCCATCATCAAAAAGATGTTGGACGAAAAAGTCATCTATCTCCACGAAACACTCAAAGAAAAATACAAGCCCAAAAAAGTGCTTTGTGTGCGATATGCCGAACCTTATTTGTCAGATTCTTCTAAATTGGCGCAAGCCTTCGAACTCACCAAATCTGCCCCCAAACAAACCGAAACCCTACTCGCTTTCGCCCAATTATCCAAAACAAAATCGGATATCCGCAAGCAAGAGCTCTACAAAATGGCCAATTCTTCCGCGGCTTCACTCAACGGCCTAGTCAAAAAGGGAATTCTTGAAATCTATGATAAAAACATCAGTCGCATCGAATCTTATGATGAAGATTTGGCGCAAGCCCACCCACTCACCCAACAACAAACCGGAGCACTCCAAGAAATAAACACTATATTTCAAGAAAAAAACACCGTTTTATTACATGGTGTCACAAGTTCGGGCAAGACGCGTGTCTATATCGAAAAAATTTGGGAAGCCATCAGCAACGGAGGACAAGTGCTATACATCCTTCCCGAAATCGCCTTGACCAGCCAAATTATCGGTCGCTTGCGCCAAATATTTGGAGATGAAATTGTGGTCTATCACTCCCGATTGAATAACAATGAAAGAGTGGAAGTCTGGCAGCAAGTCCTGGCGGGTAAACCCATCGTCCTTTCCGCAAGGTCAGGGGTTTTTCTACCTTTTCAGAATCTGAAGCTATTGATTGTCGATGAAGAACACGATTCAAGTTTCAAGCAATTTGACCCGGCACCCAGGTATCATGGGCGGGACGCCGGATTGGTTTTGGCCGGTTTATTCAAGGCAAAAAGCATCTTGGGGACAGCCACACCATCTTTAGAAACCTTCCTAAACGCTAAAAACAAAAAATACGGCTTAGTCAAGATGCCGGACCGTGTCGGCAATATCCTAATGCCGGAGATTGTCTTAGTTGATCTAAAAAAAGAAGCCAAAGAGCGCAAATTACAATCCCACTTCTCCTCCGTTCTACTTGATGCCATCAAAAACACTTTGGAACAAAAGCAACAAGTCATTCTATTTCAAAATCGGCGGGGCTATTCGCCTACACTTACCTGTAATGCCTGCGGATGGTTTAGTGAATGCAAAAACTGCGATGTCGGTCTTACCTACCACAAATACACGGATAATTTACGGTGTCACTACTGCGGATTTCAACAAAAACTCCCTCATGCTTGCCCGACTTGCGGCACCCAACCTTTGACGCTGACCGGATTCGGAACGCAGAAAATTGAAGAAGAACTCAAAATCTATTTTCCGGAAGCCAAAACCGGACGAATGGACTACGACACTACGGGCGGCAAAACCGGATTCGAGAAAATCATCAACGCCTTTGATGCCCGTGAAATAGAAATCCTTGTCGGTACCCAAATGGTCACCAAAGGACTGGATTTTGACAATGTTGGCTTAGTGGGCATCATGAGTGCCGACCAATTGCTCTATTTTCCCGATTTTCGTGCCGCAGAACGCGCTTTTCAGCAAATGACCCAAGTAAGTGGACGTGCCGGTCGTAAAAAGAAACAAGGAAAAGTCATCATCCAAGCTTTTCAAAGTACGCATCCGGTTATTTCCGATGTGATAAACGGCCATTTCATTGAATTTGCTCAAAGAGAACTTGCGGAAAGAAAAGCCTTTGATTATCCCCCATATTCTCGGCTTATTCGGCTGACCATTAAGCACCGACAATATCAACAGGTCGAGTCCGGAGCCAAACTAGTCGCCCACATTCTAAACCGTTCAGTTCAAGGCAAGGTCATTGGTCCTGCATGGCATTCCATCCCCCGCCTCCGCAATCAATACCAAATGACCATTTTAATCAAGCTAAGCCGCAAAAAAGGAATTTTGGCACATACTCGCTCCATCCTTGACCATGCCATCGTCTCACTCAAATCACAAAAAGGATTGTCAGGGGTACGAGTGAATGTGGATGTGGATACTTACTAGGAAAACTCCCATACAGATAAATGCATATGGTGCAAAAGAACATCCAACTGACTTAATCAAAACCGATATCCAACTCCAAGACGAATATCTCCATTTATTGTTAAAGCCCCTTGACTAGGAAAACTAAACTCCCGAGAGAGAAAATAGGCCGGCTCAATGACTAAGTGAGATTTAATGAGAAACTTATAGCCTACACCAAATCCAACCGATATGTTTTTTAGTCCTTTTTCTTCATTAGCCAAATAATTGGCGGAAGTTGGATTAATTTCTCTGTACTTATCAAAAAAGGCTTCTTCCGTTTCTAATATGATATTCATTTCAGAATAAATGCCGGCATAAAAGCCAAAATCACTTCTTCGGTCTTTTACAAAGTAGTATTTATAAAAACCTGAATAGGTATAAAAAAGAACCCGAGAAGTATCAATCTGTTTATAAATGCATAATTTCATTATTTTAATTAACAGCAAAAATATTTATTTTTAATCAAGTGCAAGAGTACATAAATGTAAATTATTCTTTTTTTCTTACCTTGTGCAAAGATTCAACCTTCTGACTAATGAGTAAGAAAAAAAAAGCTTCCAAAAAAATTAAAGCCAAAGTTTTTAAGGCGCAGGCATCGCCCAAGCCAAAGTCTCTAAGATGGTATGGACTAGTCGTCGCCATATTTGGATTTTTACTCTATGCCAATACCTTATCGAATGATTACTGTTTGGACGACTTTTCGGTTATCAAAGACAATTTTGTCGTCAAAAAAGGAGATTATAAGACTATTTTTTCCACCCATTATCGTTATGGCTATTGGTCAAGCAAAGGGACATTGTATCGCCCTTTAACCCTGGCCATGTTTGCGACAGAATGGAAGTTAGCACCGGACACTCCGGCCCTTGGGCATTTTGTCAATATATTATTTTTCGCTTGGAGCGGGTGGTTGCTTTATCAACTCCTGTCGCTACTCTTCGGAGACAAATACCAATGGTTACCATTGGTGGTCAGCTTAATATTTGTGGCACATCCCGTCCATACGGAAGTAGTTGCCAATATCAAAAGCCGGGACGAAATCATGACCTTTTTTCTGGGATTGGCGGCACTCTATTATTTGATAAAATTTGTGGATACCGACAAAATAAAACTCTTGGTATTCTCTGTATTTCTATTTGGGCTCTCAGTTTTTTCCAAAGAAAGTGCCATCACTTGGCTTGGGATTTTTCCGCTTACGATTTTATTTTTCCGCAAGGAACACCGGAAAAAGACCGTTTATACGGCCGCTTATCTCCTTCCTGCTTTTTTCTTTTGGGTCGTTCGCTCCCGGATCATTGGACAGTCGGTCGATGTAAAAGATGTACAGATTATTGACAACTTTTTTGCGAAAGCATCCAGCGCCGAATATTATGGCTCTGCGCTTTATATGGTTTTGCGCTATCTCCAAACACTCTTCTTGCCGACCCACCTGGTATCGGATTTGGGTTTCAATCAAATCCCATTAAAAAACTTTGCAAATTGGGGTGTCTGGCTGATCGTTGCCCTTATCATCGGAGCGGTTTATGCCACGTTTAGGTTTTGGCCAACCAAGACGCAGAAGCCTCATGTAGGCGTATATGGAGTCTTGTTTTTTACCATTACCTTTTCGATTTACTCTAATTTGGTGGTCAAGATTGGCTCCTCGTATGGCGAGCGATTTTTATTCATTCCTTCTTTAGGCTTTGCCTTGTTTGCCGGGTATGGCTTGTATTGGCTTGCGCAAAAAATAAACAAACCCCTTGTACCAAAAGTCTCCAACCCTATTTTCCTAGGCTTGCTCATTGTTTTACTTGGCTATTCCATCCGGACCATCAAGCGCAATAAAGATTGGTATGACAGTGCCACGCTCTATGCTTCCGATATTCCCAAATCGCCCAATTCTGCCAAATTAAACTACCACCACGGGCTCGAAGTCGGCAAAAAAGGCAATGCCCTGAAAGGCCAACAACAAACGACACAATACAAAAAGGCCATTGTTTATTTTGACAAGGCCATCTCCATCTACCCCGCCTACTCAGATGCCTATGCGCTAAAAGGACTTTATTATTTTAAGCTGAATGAGTATGACAAAGCAATGAATGCATATAATCTGGCGATAAAATATAATGCCAACTCCCCCAATGCCTACAATAATATGGGTATCATCTTTTTTCAGCGGGGTGATGTCAAAAACGCAGAACGTGTCTATAAACTGGCCCTAAAATATAACCCGCGCTTTGTGGATGCTTACCGCAATCTCGGAGCCGTCTATGGTAGCACCAAACGATTTGAACAAGCCATCGAACAATTCAAAAAAGGACTCCAATATGACCCAAACAATAAAACCCTCCTGAAATATATCGGTGCCGCTTATCGGGACTTGGGCAAACCGGAGCTGGGAAGACCTTATCTGGAACAAGCCGGTAACTTGCACTGATTTAACGGATGCAGCAGATACTACCCGGCTACTCACCGGAATCGACCAAAGATTCCGACAGCACTTGGTAAACCTTCAATAAGTCGGGATAATTTTCCAATTTTTTGAGATGGCGTCGGATAGTTTCTTGATCCCCACGAGCGGCGGGGCCGGTTTGTGCTTTTTTAGGGTCTATTTTTTGGACTTTTTGGGCGGTCTCTAGGATGAGCGGACGCAATAAGTCAAAGGGCAAATCTTGAGATTTTGTCAATTTTTCCGCAAGGACATAGAGATGATTCGTAAAGTTATTGACCATCACCGCCGCTATATGCAACCAAGCCCTTTTTTCGTCATCCACAAAATATACATGATCTGAAATAGCCCGCCCCAAATCCAACAACCTTTGTCGCAGCCGCTCCTCTTTGGCTTCTATCAAAATGGGGACGTCCCGAAATTGCACTCGTCGCCCCTTGCTCATGGTTTGCAAGGGATAAAAAACACCATAACTTTCAAAATAAGGAGCCAACACCGTAGATGGTTGAGATCCGGACACATGCACGACGCTCCCCCCTTCAATGACCCCTGCCAGTTGCGCCGCTACTTCTGTGATGGCACCATCCGGCACGGCCAAAATATACAAATCCAAATCCACCGGCAATTTAGCCAATTCATTGGTATAAAAAATACGCATGCGCTTGCCTTCCTTCTCCACCTTTTGGGCATCACGACTGAATATGGCCTGCAAGCCCAAGTGCTTACGGTGCAAGACCCTGGCTAGTTGGCTACCTGCGTTCCCTAAACCAATGAGACCTATTTTCATTTTTTGTTTATTTTGGTCTTTTCTATATTTCTACGCTCATGGCGAGCTTTGGGGACAAAACACCTATCTACGCGATTTCCGTCGTTTAGGCTGTTCCTCCACCTGAAACTCTACTTGACGTTTTTCCAGATTAACCGCCACCACAATAACTTTTAGATGGTCGCCCATTTTGAATTTTCGTCCGGTATGCTTGCCTCGTGCTTGCATACGCCCTCTTTCGATAAAAAATGGCTCTCCCAAGGACTCAAAGGAGACCATTCCATCACAGAAATTTTCGATTAATTCTACATAGAATCCGCGCTCACCGATTCCTCGAATCAAACCTTCAAAGCTATGCCCTACAAATTGCTGCAAATATTCCACTTGCTTATAGCGGACGCTTTGTCGCTCGGCATCTACGGCTTTCCGCTCTTGGTTAGAAATGTGCTTACACTGTTGCTCTAATTGCTTGGGATCAGCTCGATAGATTCTATCCAAATTTCGCGCAAGCAGGCGATGGACCAATACATCCGCATACCTCCTAATCGGAGATGTAAAATGCGTATAATGCTCAAATCCCAATCCATAATGACCTATGTTATCCGATGAATATACCGCCTTAGCCATCGTGCGCACACCCATCAATACCAAAATCTTCAACTCCGGATTGGATTCGGCTTGTTCCGACAACTTATTGAAAGATTCCACGATGGATTTTGGTGTCTGTATATCAAATTTGACACCCATCGAACCGGCAAACCGGGCAAAATCCATCAATTTATCTCTATCCGGCAAATCATGTATCCGATATACGAAAGGAATTTTGGGACCGCCTTTGCTCTTTCTTTCGATATACTCCGCCACTTCTCTATTGGCCAACAACATGAAATCTTCAACCAGTAAATGGGTGGCTTTCCTAGTTTTTAAATAAATCTCAATAGGTTTGCCATTCTCATCCAACTTAAACTTCACTTCATCCGTCTCAAAACTAATGGAGCCCTCCTTAAACCTCTGCTTTCGCAAATGCTCGGCGATTTTATTCAACGTATTCAACTCCGTAAAATAGGCTCCCTTGCCGGCATCCAACACCTTTTGGGCATCTTCATACGCAAATCGCTTGTCCGAATGAATGACCGTCTTCCCAAACCATCTTTTCTTGATTTTCATCTTTTCATCGAAGGTAAATACTGCCGAAAAGGCCAGCCGATCGACATTTGGACGCAAGGAACACAGATTATTGGATAATTTTTCCGGCAACATCGGACAGACCCTATCTACCAAATATACAGATGTCGAACGATCATAAGCCTCTTCATCCAGTGGCGTATCCGGTGCCATAAAATGAGTGACATCAGCTATGTGCACCCCGATTTCAACATCTCCGTTTTTCAATTTTTCGTAAGAAAGCGCATCATCAAAGTCTTTGGCATCATGCGGGTCTATGGTCAGAGTTGTTATGGAGCGAAAATCCCGTCGCTTTGCAATCTCTTCTTCCGGAATCTTATCAGACATCGGCATCACTTGCTCCATCACAGCATCCGGAAAAGACAAGGAAAATCCATTATTAATCAGGATGGACTGCATTTCTTTATCGGACTCATTATTCGCCAACAATACGGATTTGACTCTACCAACCGGTGGGCGATTGGGTTTATTGGGCCACTTCACAATTTCTACAATGACCATATCCCCATCTTTTGCCTCCCGTATATCTTCCTTTTTAATGGCGATTTCTACAGGTAAGGCATCACTTTCCGGAAAGGCAACAGCGACATCGTTTAAGACCCTTAGTCTTGCGACAAACTGCTTGGTCGCCCGTTCCAATACCTTGATAATACGCCCTTCCTTTTTGCGTCTTTTCCGACCACCATTAAACAAAGCGACTTTTACGCGGTCTCCATTCATGGAACTTCCCATGTATTTTTTGGGAATATAAATGTCATCTTCCAACTCATCGACCAGCACAAATCCGGCACCGGACCTAGTCATATCGACATATCCTTCGTAGGTCAGAGAACTCGTAGGCTCCGGCAAAAAAGTCTTGTTGGCTTGAAATTTATAATTATCTTTAGGGATAATAACACCCTGTTTAACAAGGCTTTCTAAGGCATAAAGGATAGAGTCAATATTATTTTCGCTAGCCACTTTTTTTTGAATCTGCTTAGGATTCATTTGTTTATTGGGATTTTCCCAAATAATTCTTTTAATTACTTTCTGCAATTTTTTGGAAGAAAGTTTTTTGGTTTTATTTTTTATTTTTTTCATTATTTTTTTTGGTTAATTAATCGGTTTTGCTCCTTCAATTTTTTGCTTTTGAATAACCGTTATACCGAAGCACCATCCCTATAAATACACCTACAAAAATTCATCTTCTCCGTAACGAACAATTTCACCGTTAGGTAATACTTCATAGGAATAATTGATGGATTGGGTGGCATCAAATTCGTCGGTAACCACTTTTCCTTCTGATACATAGATGACCCATTCCTGAGTGATGACGGTAGCTGCCTGAGTAATGACCCCGTCCTTTGCTTCTACCCTACTGATGACCGCACTGGCAATGAGTTCCCCCTTGGGGGTAAATGTAGCTAGGATATATTCGTAAACCATCAATCCGGCTTTCCAAAAAACAACCGCTTTAAACGCTTTTTCGGTGGTCACCTTAAACCCCGGCATATACTCAGTATATTCATCGATTTCGCCCATATCCGCCGGCTGCACGTAACTCAGCAAGATGACTTGCGCAAAAGGTGAATTTGCTTTCTCTAACTCATGGTGTAGTGACTCCGTCAAAGTCACAGGCAATTCCACTTCCGGAAAAACATGAAGAAATTGCTCAAAAGTAGGTCTTGGTTGATTCATTGGTTTTGAATTAGGTCAATAAGTGAGTGGTCAGTCAATCTGTCTTTCAGCCATCCAACTAACGGAAAATTCCAAAAATCCATAGTTAGCTTACTCTTCCTTTTTCTTCAGCCCGTCTAAAAGCTGATTGACCCGATACATCTCATCGACTGTTTCGTCCAAAAAGAAGTGTAAATCCGGCAGGCGACGAACTTTTTTACTGATTCTTTGCGCCAGCTTACTTCTCAGCATAGATGTCGATTGCTGCATCAATCCCATCACTTCGTCCTTATCATCCGCATTAAAAATGCTCAAATAAACTTTAGCTATCGCAAAATCCGGGGTCACATCAACGGAAGTAATCGTCACTAACTTATCATGTCCGTAGATATATGGACCTTCTGCTTGTAAGACCGTGCTAAAGGCTCGACGTATCAACTCGCCGACTTGGCTTTGTCTTTTTGATTTCATATCTCTAATTTCTTGCAACACTTTAGGTGCCCTTTTAACCGGACAAAAATCGGCAAATACCCAAGTAGTTACCATTTCGTTGCGAAGTTATGTGTTTATAACTTGGAAAGCAAATATCCCCACTACAACAGCTTTATTGACCGAAGAGTTCCACAAATCCTTTGTTTTGTTTTAAGCCACTCCTCCCGGACTCCGATAAAAACTATCATTTTTCCCGTAAAAAATTATTAGTATCTTTGCATCAAGTACCCTTATTTTATGAGCAAACTCCTAAATACCCCAATCGAATATCTCAAAGGTGTCGGCCCGGCTAAAGCCAAAGCTTTACGCAAAGACTTAAATATTAATACGTTTGGGGATTTAGTGGAGCATTTTCCTTTTCGATATATCGACAAAACAGTCATCTTGCCAATCAACCGGATTAGCGATGCCCATTCGGAAGTCCAAATCAAAGGAAAACTTATGCGCTTCTCCCATGAAGGCACCGGAAGGGCAAAACGACTCAAAGCCACTATCCACGATGGTACCGGATCTATAGAATTAATATGGTTTCAAGGAGCTTCTTGGATGCAAAATTGGCTGGAACAAGGCAAGACCTATCTTGTCTATGGCAAACTTCAAAAGTTTAGAAATCGATACAGCATCCCACACCCGGAAATCGAAGCGGTACCTAGTTTAACACAGGCAACGCCCCTGTCCTCATTGGCACCCATGTATCCTTCGACAGATAGCTTGCGCAAAAAAGGACTTGACGCAAAAGGTTTACGCCGGCTGACCAAAGCCCTAATAGAGCAAATACAGCCGACGGACATCCCTGAGACACTTCCGCAATATCTTTTAGATAAGACGAAGCTTATTTCCAGGTTTGATGCCATTAAAAAAATCCATTTTCCCGCATCTACAACAGAAAAAAACCAAGCGCTTAATAGATTAAAGTTTGAAGAATTATTCTTTGCCCAACTCCGTGCAGTACATCGAAAGTTTAAAAATTATCGAGAAATACCGGGGTATCGTTTTGATGTAATCGGCGATAAATTTAATCAGTATTATAACGACATACTGACTTTTGATTTGACCGGTGCGCAAAAAAGAGTATTGAAAGAAATTCGAGCCGATTTAAAAAAAGGACGTCACATGAATCGCCTTCTTCAAGGGGATGTAGGTAGTGGTAAAACAGTCGTGGCATTAATGAGTATTTTGATGGCTATTGACAATGGCTATCAGGCTTGTATGATTGCGCCAACAGAAATCCTAGCCATGCAACACTTCACCGGCATAGAAGAAGACGCCAAAAAACTAGGCTTACAAATTGCTTTTTTGGCCGGTTCCGTCAAAGGAAAAAAGAGAGCCAAAATATTGGAAGCACTCTCCCTCGGCCAAATCGATATCCTGATCGGCACCCATGCGGTACTCGAAGAGCCCGTCGTTTTTAAAAACCTGGGTCTTGCCATCACTGATGAACAACATCGGTTTGGGGTCGAACAGAGAAGTAAACTCTGGCGAAAAAGCAAGCCCAACCCACCACATATTCTTGTCATGACAGCAACGCCAATACCTCGGACTTTGTCTATGGCATTTTATGGCGATTTAGATGTTTCCAAAATTGATGAGATGCCTCCCGGTCGCCAACCGGTGGAAACCATCCATTTTAGCGAAAGCAAAAGACTCCGTGCTTACGGCATCATGAAAGAAGAAATAGCCAAAGGCAGACAAGTCTATGTGGTTTTTCCTATGATTGAAGAAAACGAAGACCTAGATTTACAAAACTTGCAAAGGGGATTTGACTTATTGAGCAATGAATTTCCCAGACCGCAATACGACATCAGCGTGGTCCACGGCAAAATGAAAGCCAAAGATAAGGACTATGAAATGCAGCGATTTGTCGAAAGAAAAACACAAATCATGGTCGCAACAACCGTTATTGAAGTAGGAGTCAACGTCCCTAATGCCACTTTGATGATTATTGAAAATGCCAATCGTTTTGGGCTATCACAACTACACCAATTACGCGGGCGAGTAGGTCGTGGCGGTGGACATTCTATGTGCATTTTAATGACCGGATACAAACTTTCCAAAGAAGCAAAAATCAGGATAAAAACCATGACTGAGACCAACGACGGCTTTGTCATTGCGGAAGCTGATCTAAAGCTTCGCGGCCCCGGCGACATGGAAGGTACTCGACAAAGCGGCGACCTAAATCTCAAATTAGCAAGCTTAGTTGAAGATGAAAAAATATTGGCTTTCGCCAGAAAATTAGCCATTCTCATCATTGAAAAAGACCCTCAACTAATCCTTAACGAAAACGCCCTTTTGCGAAAGCATATCCAAACTATTGGTCGAAAAGCACAAGGCTGGAGTCATATCAGCTAGGCAAGAAAAATGTTTCCCTCCTTGAAAATCTGTCACACAAAATAAATGTAATTCACTATAAATCAATACTTTAAAATACATTCCATTAGTTTTAAGCTTTTTTTTCAATCACAGCAAACACCAAAACAACCTACTATTTCTAATTTTTACTTTTTCTACAGTTCTTCCTCCCTTATCTTTGTGATAACAAACAAACACCAACTACAACCACGAACAATAATGGGACAAAACAACACCAACAATAAATCAACTTGGGCAAAACCAAGCATTAAAAATAAAAAAAAAGAGACCGCCAAACATTTTTGACGATCTCTAATAATACAGGTTAAAACAATTTAACGTATCAGGGTAATATCTCCTTTAAAAACTTTTTCTTTTCCATTTATCCATCTAACTTTTGTAGAGTAAACAAAAACAGCCGGATCCATTTTTCTGCCGTGATAGGTACCATCCCACCCAAAACTAGGATTATTAGGCGGCAAATCAATTCCCTCATAAACCATGGTTCCCCAACGATCAAAAATACGTAACTCTAGGATTTTATCAATCTTTTCGGGATTGGCAAATATGCTAAAGTGATTGTTTCGGTCATCACCACTTCCCGGTGCGAAAATATTAGGAATAAAGACATCAGGGTCCACAACATTCACCGTAATATTTGCCGAAGCCCGACACCCTAAGTCATCAACTACCCAGACCTGGTAAAGAGTCGTAGCCATTGGTGATGCATAAGGAGATAGACAATCCGTACAACTCAGTGTGTTGATTGGATTCCACATAACTGTATCTAGGTGTTCCGGAAGGACATCCGTAAATACTTCCAACATGGTACTATCACCCAATTCTATTTCAACATTTGGCTCTACCAAGATTTCCGGTGCTTGCGGTGTAGGTAATGTCACCGTTGTATTGTACTCACACCCATACCCGTCTTGAACGACCACACCATAAGTACCCGGCTCTAGATTTCCTATTTCATCAATAGTTCCAAATGATTGCCCATCATTGAAGGAATAAACATATGGAGCCGTACCACCCAAAACAGAATCAACACTAATCACTCCGCCTGTACCCCTACAACTAGGCAGACTTAAATCTAATTGCATATCAACAATACCCGGTGTTTTTATTACCGTCAAAGTATCATCCGCAGTACAACCATTTTCTGTATCTACTACATGAACCATATAAACACCTTCTTCATTGATAACCGGATTCGGTACGTCTTGGGCAGTTACAAATGAACCATCAGAAGTCAACCAACTAAAAGTATAATTAGGATAATTTCCATTATCTACTCCACCGATGGCCATTTGATTGACATCACAGTTTAAGAATTGATTATCGCCTGCGTCCGCAACGGGTACCTGTACATTTTCGGAAACGGTTATGGAATTAGTTGCCGTACAACCGTTGGCCACATCTGTGGCGACAAAAGTATATGTACCCGGCTCCGTAACCAATGGAGTGGATGTATTCGCTCCAGTTTTGATTTCTCCGTCATCGGTTGTCCAAGTAAAATCTAAAGTCGCATTGCTACTTTGAGCAGAAATAACTACTTCGCTGATTAAACAATTCAATTCACTAGGTGGATAACTAACCACTTCCGGTGTTTGAATATCAGACACAATATCCACATCATCCGTATTCACACATCCATTCACCTTGTCAATCACCTTCAATGTATAACTACCCGCGCTATCGACTAGTGGGTTTAAGCTATGCTCCCCACTTACAATATGTCCATCGGTGGTCACCCATTCAAAGTCATAAATTCCATTAGCGCCATAAGCAGAACCCAACAGTACGACATCACTGGCGAAGCAAGTTAACTTCTGATCTGCTCCCGCATCAGCTGAAGGCTGTACTATATCTTGGAACACTTTTACGTCAGTGAGGGCATTACAACCTGTTCGAGTATTTGTCACTTCCAAAACATAGGTTCCAGGTCTATTTACAGTCGGTTCCAAACTTGTCTCTCCGGATACAATTAAGCCATCCACTGTAGTCCATTGATAATCAAAATAACTACCTTGAGAAGAGGCCGTAGCATCCAAATTCAACTCTGCCCTATCACAAGTCAAGGTATCCGGTAAAGCAGATTTTGCGATTGGAGCAAGTGTCCTATCAACAATGACCACACTATCCACTGCATTACAACCGGTCACTATATTGGTCACATTCAGTACATATACACCTCCTGCGTTGACGATAGGATTTAGTGTCGTACCTCCTGAAACAATATTTCCGATATTCGTTGTCCATTGGTAACTAAACATATTACCTTTTGAAGACAAGGAGCCATCTAATAATACATTAGGTTTATTACATCTCACAGTATCTGGTGCTCCCGCATCAGCAATCGGCAAAGAATTTACAACTATATCCATCGTCGCTTGCGCAAAACAGCCATTACTATCCTTATATTTATAAGTGATGGTTTGAGTGCCTACACCTGCAACAGAAGGATAAAAGAAATTTCCACTTACACCTGCCCCTGCAAATGTACCACCCACCGGATTTCCTGAAAGCAATACCGGAGCTTCATCATAACAGACCGGCCCTACAGCTGATATAGTCACAATTGGTAAGGCATTCACCGTTACATTGGTCGATGCTTGCGCAGAACAACCATTTATATCCGTATAGTCGTAGATGATGGTATGCACTCCTACACCTGCTTGAGCCGGATCAAATGTGCTACCAACCACTCCTACACCGGTAAATACACCTCCCGCAGGAGTTCCCTGCAACGTAAATATACCTCCATCTATACAAACCGGATTATAAGTCCCGGCATCCACTATCGGCAATGAATGAACCACAATATCAGTTGATGTACTATCCGTACAACCATTAACATCCGTAATCGTCACGGTATAAGTACCGGCATCCAATTCAGTCACATTTGAAAAAATTGGCTGCTGGAGCGTAGATGCCTGTCCATTAGGCCCACTCCAACTCCAAGAAACAGCGTCACCAGCGATTTCACCTAAGGTCAAATCATTACCACTACAAACAGGAGAGTTACTGATTACATTCAGACTTGGTGTTGGATTAACCACCACATTGACCCCTCCATCATTACTACAGCCATTATTATCAATTACTGTCACAAAATACTGACCATTCGCAAGCATTGACACACCCGGTATCATTGGATTTTGAGTAGTATCCGAAAAGCCATTAGGCCCTTCCCAAGTCCAAGCAACCGCATTAGGACTACTATCTGTTAACTGTAAGTCAGCTCCATTACAAACTGGTCCGTTACTGGTTGCATTTACAATTGGCAAAGCATTTACGACAATACTTGTCGTTGCACTATTCGCACAACCGTTGCCATCTGTGTAGTTATATGTTATCGTATGTGTACCTGCGCCTGCACTTGCAGGGTCAAAGCTGGTTCCGGTAACGCCTGGGCCACTGAATGTGCCACCAGCTGGAGTACCTGCTAGAGTGATGCTGG
>JANTGI010000049.1 GCA_024762995.1 Saprospiraceae bacterium
CGCAAGCATCCTATCAAAAAAAAATACAAACCCATTGCTACTGGTGCCATCGACAAACAGGTCGCTTCTTTTTGGCTCGCTGTCTTTTTAATTGGCGGATTAACCATTTCCCGAAAACTCTTAAACAACCACGTGATACTTTGGGAATTAGCCTATTTTGCAACCGGAGTGGTCTATAGCTTATTTCTGAAAAGAACAAAATATTTCGGATTATTCTTTGTATCTTTGGGGGCTATTTTTAGAGTATTGGCCGGTGCGGCAGCTCTTGAAATTTCCGCTTTGCCGACATGGTTGATGATTGCGGCTATACTGAACTTGATCATCAATTTTGCCATCCAAGCCAAACAAAACAAACGACTAAAATCGTAACTATCCGGCGCGTCCCTTTTGGGAAAGCTAGAAAAGGTTCTTTTTTTCCAAACACCACCTTGGCACCATGAATCAAATAAAAAAGCAAAAGAATAGTCTTTGGCCCATTTTTCTGACTGTTTTTATTGACATGCTGGGAGTAGGAATTATTATCCCCATTGTTCCTACCTTATTTTTTGATTTAGACACCAGTATTTTACCGGCGGAGATGGCCAATTCTACGCGCTACATCTTGTACGGTTTTTTGATTGCCTCCTACCCTTTCATGCAGTTTTTTGGGGCGCCGGCCCTAGGTGCATTGTCGGACCGTTATGGTCGCAAGCCCCTTATTCAATTATCCCTGCTGGGGACGTTGATTGGTTATTTAGTTTTTGCGCAAGCCGTCAATAGCCATAACCTGGTGGTCATTTTTCTTGCGAGAATGCTACCCGGGTTTACAGGCGGCAACATTTCGATTATCATGTCGGCACTATCGGACGTGAGTAATGAAAAAACGCGAGTCAAAAACTTTGGTCTAGTGGGGATGGCTTTTGGTTTGGGCTTTGTGATTGGTCCGGCACTAGGCGGATTACTCGCTGATAGTGAGCGAGTTAGCTGGTTTAATTTATCTACGCCCTTCTTGTTTACGGCTCTGCTTACCGTCATAAATATTCTTTTTTTGCAATTCAATTTTCGGGAGACCTTACATCATCGACGCCAGACTGCCGTTAATTTTTTTACAGGCTTTCGCAATATCGCCAAAAGCTTTATGACTCCCCACCTAAGAGTTATCTTTTCCAGTGTATTGCTTTACTCTATGGGATTTGCCTTTTACACCCAATTTTTTTCGGTATATCTCATCCAAAAATTTGAGTATTCGCCGGCTCAGATCGGCATGCTTTACGGTTGGGTGGGGATTTGGCTCATTATTACGCAAGGGCTCATTGTCAGGCGAATGTCAGGCAAGATTGCTCCCAAAAAGGTCATTCCTGTGTCCATGTTGGGAGTAGGTATCGTCATGGCGACTTTGCTAATCCCCAACAATCCAAAATTCTTTTACTTTATCAATCCATTAATTGCCATATTTCATGGAATGACTTCCCCGAATATGACCAGCATCGTATCGACCCAAGCAGGCAAATCCTTTCAGGGCGAAATCTTAGGCATCAATCAATCCATGCTTTCCTTAGGTAATTTTTTCCCGCCCATTATAGGTGGATTTATCAGTGCCGTTAATGGAAATAGCAGCTATCCTTTGATGGTATCCGCCTTAATTATTTTTGTTGCTTGGGGATTATTTGTCGGAATTTTTCTCCGACGAACCGGTTAAAGAGGAAGGGCAACTACACAACAAAAGAATAATTCTCCAACTTGATATCGTTCAGCATAGATTTGAACAGACAGGTGACCGGCTTGCGCTAAAAACGAATGGTCATCAAACGGCGTTTAAACAGCATGTAATGTTTGATGCTCTTCAAACTCAAACAACCAACCACCACGTCTTCTTCAATAACCGGGAGTAATGACTTTTTACTTCTTTTGATGATGGATTCTGCTACATTCAATTTCATTTCCTTACGCAAATATCCAGGCAATACAGTAAAATAATCGCCGGCGGTAGCGTCCAAATCATCATGATGCAACACGTGCTCTATCTCTTTTTGCGAAAGCATCCCCAAAGGTCTCCCGGCATCCGTCATAACCACAAAATCCGAAGCCAATCCCAATGAATAAAGTCGAAGGACTTCGGACATCGGCATCGTGTCATATACTTTCGTAAAATCATAATTAACCAGCTCTGCTACGGTGGTATTTCTCAAGACATCTTCGTTGGCGACTGCTCGATATTCGATGGAGGCCATCACAAACACAAATATACCAATCAAAATAAAAGACGGAGCCCACAAATACACGCCCATACCAAACAACCCCATCGCCATTAATTTACCGATAATGGCGGCAATCCTAGTGCCCCGACGCCGCCCCAATCTAAAGGACAAGCCGGCTCGTAAAATACGCCCGCCATCCAATGGAAACGCCGGCAATAAATTAAATCCCACTAGCATTAAATTGGCTATAATCAAGATTCGCAACAAATACTCCGGCCCGGCAAACAATAAATCCAAATTATCTAGCACCGGCAGAATATCACGCATCGGTGCAAAATAAAGTGACGGACTCAACAAAATGGCAATACCAACATTCACCAATGGCCCGGCAATGGACACCGCAAATTCATTCTTAGGCTTTTCAGGCATTCGATGGAGCCTTGCCATCCCACCAATAGGCGTCAAAATCACATCTTCCGTCCCCACTCCATACCGCCTAGCCATCAAAATATGGCCAAATTCATGTAATAGCACACACACAAATAGCGTCAAAATATAAATTAAAAACCATCCGGCTGCATTCCAATCCATCCCATTATAGACACTCGAACCCACCGCCCATGCAGGCAATAGAAAAAAAGACCAATGTATTTTCACTGGAATTCCAAACATTTTGGCTATTTTGAAAGCTCCTTTCATTAAATCTTGTGTTTCTGTGGGACTATCTTAACGTAATAGATGCCAAAAGAGTTTTTTAGGGTGTGTTGGAATGTTGATTCTTAAGTGTTGGTTCGGTAATAATAGAACCGTATCTGCTCCCGTACAGGTCATTGCTGACAATCATTCGTCAAGTCTCATAGAGAAGACGCTCAAACAAACCAGCCAACTGAAAAAAGGCGGATTGAACTGATTTATCTAAATACAGGACAAAAGTTGGTTACATCGAAGAAAACCAAGTATTTTTTGATTTTTCTATTTTAACCCCCAAATATCCCCCTTGCGGAATGGGGACTTTAGGCTAAAAAATACTTGGTTTGCCTAAGTTCAAAGATTTTGTCCTGTATAAAGCTGATTTTTACAAATTCTCTCACCACGAAAAAAACACAAAAATCCTTGCTAACTAAGCGACAAAAAGACTAGATTTGCCCAGTTTCTAACCACACAAAAAGACAACCCGAAATGCGCGATCTAGAAGTACTCATGAACCCCAACAAACTGGTCAAATATCTCAAAAAACCGGCTCGTGAATTTACCCAACATGACATCGTCAGATATATCGAAGATAATGGCATCGAAATGCTTAATTTTCGGTACATCGGTGAAGATGGTAAGCTAAAAACACTCAATTTTGTCATCAGTAGCCGAGATTACTTGTACTCGATTCTTTCGACCGGGGAACGGGTGGATGGTTCTAGTTTGTTTTCCTATATCGAAGCCGACTCCAGTGATTTGTATGTCATTCCCAAGTTTAGGACTGCTTTTGTCAATCCTTTTTCTGAGCATCCTTCGTTAGAAATTCTTTGCTCTTTATATACCAAAGATGGAAAGCCTTTGGAAAGTGCTCCGGAGTATATTTTACGCAAGGCCAACCAAAAATTTACAGAAGATACCGGCTATGTCTTTAAGGCTATGGGCGAATTGGAATACTATATCATTAGCGAACGCAACAATCTGTATCCCGCCGAAGATCAAAAAGGGTATCAAACGGCTGCTCCTTTTACCAATTGGGAACATTTGCGCATAGAAGCACTAAGCCTGATTGCCCAATGTGGCGGAAAAGTAAAATATGGGCATTCGGAAGTGGGCAATTTTGCGACAGCGACCGAAATGTACGAACAACATGAAATCGAATTCAACCCTGTTCAAGTAGAAGAAGCGGTTGAGCAATTGATTATATCTAAGTGGATTTTGCGTATGTTGGGAGAAAAATATGGCGTTGTCATTAGCTTTGCTCCAAAAATCACCGTGGGAAAAGCCGGTAGTGGGCTTCACATCCACATGATGCTGGAGAAAGATGATAAAAATGTGCTGGTGAATGAATTGAGTTTGTCAGATGTTGCCAAGCAGTTTATTGCGGGGATTTTGGATAAAGCTCAGTCTTTGACGGCCTTTGGCAATACCGTTCCTACTTCTTACTTGCGATTAGTCCCCCACCAAGAAGCCCCCACGATGATTTGCTGGGGAGATAGCAATCGTTCCGTTTTGGTAAGAGTGCCGCTTGGTTGGGTTGCCAAAACACAAATGATTAAAGATGCTAATCCACAAGAAATAGGCGAAATACCTTATATAAAAGGCAAACAAACGGTGGAATTTAGAGTGCCGGATGGCTCCGCTGATTTGTACCACTTGATGGCCGGATTGATATTGGCCGGTCGCGAAGGTATTTTGGCGAAAGACTCCCTGAGCCGTGCGCAAGAGCTTTATGTCAACGTTAACATCTTTGATGACAAGCACAAGGACATTCTAGAAAGATTAGATGCCTTGCCTACTTCTTGCGCGCAATCCGCTGATTACCTAGAAAGAGACCGGGATTTTTATCAAAATAGCCAAGTTTTTCCGAAAGGAACCATTGATGCCTTCATCAAAAAACTAAAAGACTACAACGATAACGACTTGAGCGAACGCCTGTTTAAACAAGAAAATCAAAAAGATGCGGTAAAAGAATTGGTGGAGCTTTATTTGCATGCGATGTAACCTGGCTTTTTGGCATGATACGATAACGACTATTCAAAATTGGAGTGGGGCAGAAAATCAAAGACGCCAACCAATATGGGTGCCTTACGTAAAATTTACACCTCCCTAAGAATTTGTCCTGCTCGCAAAAAAAAAAAATAACATTAGACAAAACAAACGTTTGTATAACGTTGACCAAATTCATAACACACTATGATCTCTATCATTTTTCGAAAAAAGACAAAAATAAAAACAAAACTGTAGTTATCATTTTACCTTCACAAACAAAAGATAACTAACTGATAAAGAAAAGATTATCCTTGTGATTCTGTCGGCTTCAGATAGAAAGCTATTCCATTCTGTACCCTTTCAGAAAAAAACATTTTTGGAACAAAAAAAAAAAGGCTTCACTTTTTGATATTACAATTTATTACAACTACATTTGCTAAGCTAGGGGAAATAAAATGGGTACTCAATATCAAGACGTAACCATGGATAGCCCCAAAAATCTGATTTTCCAATCAAAAAATTTAACTTATGAAAAGATTTCAACTTTTACTTTTTATTTTTCTTTTGGGCGCTGCGACTCAAATTAATGCACAATCTGTGCTATTAGTCAATGACAACGGGACCAACCCTGAGCGCATAGATGCCTTAAAAACATCACTTGACAATATTGGCCAGGCCTATTCTTACTATGATGCGGTGACCAATGCAGCATCTCCTACCGTAAGCTATCTAGAACCTTATGATCTCGTTATTTGGTACACCGGTAATGATAGTAAGGATTTATACTTTTGGGATGGTAATGATACAACAAATACAGCGGTGAAGGCCTATTTAGACCAAGGCGGTATGCTTTGGTTAGCAGGTCTTGATTTTCTTTACGATCTTTATAGTGCTGCTCCCGATACGATGCAAGCCGGAGACTTTGTCTATGACTATTTAGGTATTGCTTCTTATGACGCTCAATCACACAAGGATGATGGTGTCTTTTCTGATGGAGTACCTTTCTATGAAGTAGAGCCCGGCAATGGTATTTTTACGCTTGATTCTCTTAATTGGTATTGGGCAACGATGTGGTATGCAGATGCCGTGACACCTACTGCCAATGCTTCTGTACTTTACAAGCATGGTCCGGCTGACTATGACCTAGGTGGAAAAGCAGGAGCCGTATTTAATGAAGTCGGTGATGCTAAAATCATGTCATTTACTACGGACATCGCTAAATTAGATGCTCAATGGAGACTTGATACTTTGATGGCTCAAGGAATCGCCTATTTTGCCCAGTTTGCGGCTTCTTCTACTCCGGTTACCAGTATTACCGTGACTAGTGTTGGGGGACAAAATGCCATCACGGAAAAAGGTGGCTCGTTAACTTTTGAAGCAGCCGTCCTTCCTGATGATGCGACCAACAAAAATGTCGCTTGGAAGCTTGAAAACAATACCGCTCATGCATCTATCGACCAAAATGGTGTTTTGACCGCTGCCGGTTTAAGTTTTGGGAATGGGACGGTAACTGTTGTTGCGGAAGCTGCCGATGGCTCCGGTGTCACAGGTAGTATGGATATTACGATTTCTAATCAAGGTTCTGCAGATGACTATGAGATTTTGTTAGTTAACGACAATGCTAATGGTGCCACCAGATATCTTGAACTAGACACCGCCTTGATTGACGGCAATTACAACCATATCGTTTATAACACAATAACCACGGGAGAATTTCCTGATGCTGCGTACTTAAGCAACTTTGATGTGGTTATTTGGTACACGGGTAATGATGGTGCTTCACTAAAGCTTTGGGATGCTACAGACTCTACTGATTTTAAATTTAATGCACCATTAATCCAATATATGGACAATGGAGGTATCGTTTGGCTCCAAGGGCTAGACTTTTTCTATGATGCCTTTGGGCAAGCTCCTTATCCGGCCGGTAGTGATGAAATTCAACCCGGAAAATTCATTTACGATTATATGGGCGTCAAAAAATATGTCGGTCAATCTAAAAAAGATGATGGCGGTGTCGGTGTTCCACAATTAGATCTAACACCCGGTCATGACATTTGCGAACTAGACCCTATGACGTGGACTTATTCTACTATGTGGTATGTGGATGCGATGAGCATTACTGACGATGCCGTTGGAGTTTACAACCTAGGACCAAGTGATTACGTATTTGCACCATTTTATGCGGCCGTTTATAAAGAGCACAACAATAGTAAGCTCTTGACGTGTACGTTTGAATCCGCTAGATTGCAAAGCCAAGATGACTTAGATACTTGGTTTGAAGAAGTTTTAGGTTATTTTGAAACGCTTGTGGATGTCACCGAGATTGATGGTTTAGCTAAGGAAATTCAGGTTTCTCCAAATCCCGCTAAAGATTACTTTACACTTTCTTACAATCTTACTCAAGCATCTGATGTAAGTATTTCTGTCTTTTCTATTGATGGCAAGCAAGTCTATGCGCAAAACTTAGGCAAGCAAGCTACCGGACAACATTCTTTTGATGTCCTTACGGAAAATATGACCAATGGGCTTTATTTCTGCAACTTCAATGTTGATGGACAACAGATTGCTCAAAAAGTGATTGTTTCTAAATAATCAACCCACTCTGGCTTCAATTTTTATTGAAGCCAGAGTTTTTTTTATCCCGTGCGCTAAGCTCTAAACAATAAATATGAAATTTCTTAAGAAAAAATCAACCTATTTTGGTCTGTTTATCTGGCTGATGGCCATGGTTTCTATGCCATTTAAGTGCCATAGCCAATCTAATGAATACAACAAAGCTTTTGCGCAAGCCAATTTATTTATTAAATCAAATACCCGACTTTTTTATTCTTTAGCCACTCAACAACCCACAGAGATTGCTCAATCCAACCAAGTCGTCGCCCTTCTCTATCCCCTTTTTCCGAAAGGATTTATTATCATCTCGCCTTCCGACGAAAAAACAATCATGGGCTATTCTTTCGAAAACAATTTTAATACTTCGGATGAATATCAATTAGATATAATGGCCGGTATGCTCCGCCAAATTAACGAAGGAGTCAAAAATAAAAACCTACAAGCTCACCCGAGAGAAATTCAGGAAATAAATATTCCACCCCTCGTTCACTCTTTATTTGGACAAGTTAACTGTGTCGATGACAACGACGTCTCTGTTCTGGTCACTAACCTATACACGCCCAATCACTATGCCCCCGGATGCGTAGCCATTTCTGCGGCAACTCTTCTGCACTATTACCAATGGCCGACCAGAGGAATGGGACAACATGTCTATTCCGATGCTTATGGCGCTTCCAAAGGGACTTACTCCGCTAATTTTGGAGATACCGAATATGATTGGGCCAATATCAAAGAAAGATACAAGTATAAGGCAACTACAGAGACAGAGCGCGAAGCCATAGGGACTTTAGTTTACCAAAACTGTGTCGCTCTTGATATGGATTTTGAATATAACGGCTCGACATCCAACGTCAACAGGATTCCTAATACCGGAAAAGATTATTTTCGTTTTAATGGCAAATATGCCTCTGCTACGTCCCCGATTTTCTGGAAAGTCGTAGATACCAATATTGTTCACCAAATGCCCGTCATCTTTGCCATTAGTGCAAGCAACGGAGCCGGACACTCCATCGTCTGCGATGGTCTTAATATAGATTCTACCGGACAAGAAACACATCATCTAAACATGGGCTGGTGGGGCACTTCTAATGGCTGGTACAAGATAAAAGATGGCTTTAGCGTTGCCGGATATAATAAAATTGATGGTGGAGTGATTAATTTTCTTCCAACTCCCATGTCGCTTCCTCCGGCGCTTTCGGCTGACCACACCCAACTCACTTTTAACTGGCAGGTCAGCCAAACCATTTTGCCTGATGCTTACGAATTACAAATCCGAAAAGATGCCGGCGATTGGGAAACGATTGCAGACACGATTACTCAAACTGCCTACACGATGGACATAGATACGACGGTCCAAATGTACTATGCTAGAGTCCGGTCAAAAATTAATAATAAATGGGCTTCGGAGAGCTGGTCGAATACGGTGTTTTTTAATACGGAAGTACTGCCCGTCCTAGAGACATCCAAAAGTAATATTCACATCTTCCCTAATCCATTTTCCGAAAAATTAAAAATTGATTTGCATCAACCGGCAGACATAAAAGTCTATAACCAAAATGGCCAAACGATGCTTCAGCAAGCCCTTACGGGGAAAAATGAATTATCCACAACATCTTGGCCTTCAGGACTATACTTTGTAAAAATAACAACACTAGAATCCACACAGGTATTCAAACTACTCAAACCATAATTAAGCCCAACCTACCTATGCAGTAGGCAGAAAACATCTGAACTTAACTAAAACAATTAAACAGATGAAAAAACAATTACAACTTTTTTTAGCCAATGGAAAAACTCACTTTTGGGTGTTCTTGCTGGCGTTGATGTGCTCTTTTACGATGAATGCACAAACGACAAGCCGAATAATCAAAGGTGTCGTTACAGACGAAAAGAACGAAACCCTTATTGGTGCTTCGGTTCTCATCCAAGGTACCAGCATCGGAACAACAACGGATTTTGACGGCAAGTATGAAATTGAAGTCAACGGAGAAAACCCCACCTTGGAGTTTTCCTATCTAGGCATGAAATCTCAACAAATTACCGTGGGCGAATCGAACATCATTGATGTCACCCTAAAAGAAGATGCCTTCGGTCTCGAAGAAGTTGTCGTCTCCGGTGTTGCTTCTGCTACACCCAAAAAAAACCTGACTATTAGTGTAGAAAAGCTAGATGCGGACAACATTAAGGACGTCCATGCTTCATCAGCCGTCAATGCCCTACAAGGCAAGGTTGCCGGACTTAAAGTGGTGGTTGCCAACGGTTTACCGGGTGGTGGTGCGTCTGTTCGTTTACGGGGTTCGACCTCCTTAACCGGTAGCAACAAGCCACTCATCATCTTGGATGGCAATCGACTAAATACCAATCTTGCAGACATCAATCTTGATGATATTGAGACATTTGAAGTCGTCAAAGGTGCTGCAGCGGCCGCACTCTATGGCTCTCAAGCCGGTAACGGAGTCATTGTATTGACTTCCAAAAGAGGAAAGAAAAATAAACTTGGCAAGTCAACCATTACGGTTCGTTCAGAATATGGTGCACAGCAAATATCTAAATATTTAGATTTAGCGACTCATCATCCTTACCAATTGGCGGATGACCAAGCGGATTATGATTATACACGTTACAAAGGGGTTTATTATTTTCAAGGAGGTCATATCGGTAGCCGGTTAGTCACGGAAAACGGATATGCCGACCAAGAATATGCCCAGGTCTATAACCACCAAGAAGAATTCTTTAAAACTGGTATCTACCACACAGAGTATGTGGGACTAACGGGGCATGGAGAAAAATCAAATTACTTGATTTCTATCGAAAATAATCGCCAAGAAGGAATCATTAATTACACCGGTGGCTATCAAAGAAATAATTTGAAATTTAATATGGATCATCGTTTGTTTGATAACTTCCAAATATCTACGTCCAACTTAATCATGAAGGCCCAGTCTCAAAATCCGGGCTCCTATCGTACTTTTCAAGACTTACTTTTCCTATCTCCCGATGTCAATCTTTTTGCAAAAAATAAAGACAGTACAGATTTTCTTTTTGAGCCGGATCCTTGGAAGGTCGGACTTGTGGAAAATCCGCTTTATCCTTTGGCAAATACCGATAGAGAAAGTAGCCGGTTCAGTATCGTTGGTAATATGAAGGCCAAATATTCCATTACAAATTGGGCGACCTTAGAAGCCAAATATGCTTACGAACATCGAAATACACAGGCAATAACTTTCCAAGACAAAGGCTATTATATCGCAGGCTCGGTGCCCGGCCCCGGTTATTTGTACAAAAATAATTTCAAGGAATTAGGTCAAGATGTTCAAGTTACCCTAAATCTCAATAAACAGGTTAGAGATTTTACCAACAAATTCAAGCTATCTTATTTGTTTGAAAAAACAGAAAGAGACTTTTTTAGCGTTTCCGCAAAAGAGTTATTTGCCAAAGGGGTACCGCATCTCAATAACTATGACCCCAAAACGGCTAAATTAAACTCTTACGATCAAAAAATCGTTTCGATTGATTATTTTGGAATTTACGATTTTGATTACAAAGACAAGTATCTTTTTTCCGGATTATACCGGATTGATGGCTCGTCTTTATTCGGGAGAGAAGTCCGATGGAATCCTTATTACAGAATATCAGGTGGTTATCGTCTAACCGAGGACATTAAGCTGCCCAAAATTCAAGAATTAAAGCTTAGGGTCGCCTACGGGACTGCCGGTCAACGCCCCGGATTTGGATGGAAAGATGAAGTATTTATTGTATCTGATGGAGCCGGAAAATACCGCCATACCATTGCCAATAAATACCTAAAACCCTCTACCACCAAGGAGTTAGAAATTGGCATGGATGTCAACTTCCTAAAGCGTTTTTCTCTTACCGCTGCTTATGCGGTGACCAATACCGAAGATGCCATTTATAGAACAATATTGGCTTCACATATTGGGGCTAGTTATCAGTACCGGAATATTGGTACGATTTCCGGGACGTCTTTGGAGACCAGCCTACAAACGGATATATTTAATAAGAAGAATTTTTCTTGGACGACCAACTTAACCTTTGATAAAGCCACTCAAAAAGTTACCAAGCTCAACATTCCTCCTTTCTTCAACGGCCCAAGATCTGCCTTTTACGTGGCGGAAGGAGAGCCTTTCGGTTCGATGTACGGATACGATTGGGTCAAATCTATGGACCAGATGGCCCGACAAATTCCGGACGGAAAATCCATCAATGATTTTGAAGTCAATTCGGACGGCTATGTCATCCTGAAAGGTACTGCCGGCACCAAAGACGAAGCCCCAATCCCATTAGACATTGACAACGATGGGACGGCAGATAAGATAATCATTGGAAATAGTAATCCTAATTTTAATCTTTCACTCCAAAATAGCTTGGAATATAAAGGGATTCAGCTTGGCTTCCTATTTTCTTACAAAAACGGGGGGAATATCTACAACTATACCCGCCAATATGCTTACAGAGAAAATCAAGCCCCCGAAATTGACCAGTATGGTAAGCCGGAAAACGAAAAGAAAACCATCAACTACTACGGTGCCTTATACAAATCTACCGAAATTAATTCTCACTTCATTGAAGATGGAACTTACTTGAAACTTCGTGAGTTGAGCCTTTCTTACACCATAAACAAGAAGACTTTGGCCAAGCTAGTCAACTTCACTCAATCGGTTAGACTAGGCATCCAAGTCAGAAATGTATATACCTGGACGAAATACACCGGCTATGACCCCGAAGTCACTTCCGGAAATGACCTGACCAATTATTATTATGATAATTTTGGGTATCCGAATTTCAGAACGTATTCCGGTTCTATTAAATTCATTTTTTAAATTGGTCGTATTTCGTCAACAGAAAAACTAATATCATGACAAAGATAAAAAACATCACCTTTCTAATGAGTTTGGCATTGGGTATCCTGCTCATTTCATTCTTCTCATCCTGCCACAAGGAATTGGATGTAGAAAACAATAACAACCCCAATTTTGACGACGTATTTTTGGAGGCCAACGATGTCTATAACATTGCCGGAGACGGATTTTTTAGATGGTGGAAAGTGCAGACTACCAGCGTCTCTCCTAGAATGGCTATGTGGACGGCCGCTGACCAAGGCACTTGTTCTTGGGCGAATAGCGGCATGTGGCACCTATCCCAGGAACCCCGAACACCATTTAACAATGATATTTCCTACACGTATGCCTCCATTACTTCAAATTACTACTCTAGGATGTATGGCGTTTTGGCGGACATGAATGCCGTTCAAAAGAAGATAAAAGAAGGGATGGATTTTGGCAGCAAGAAAAAAAATAAATTGGTCGATGCTTACACCCGATTTATCCAAGGGATTTCTTTAGGTTATTTAGGGTTGGTTTTTGATCAAGCGATGATTGTTACCGAAAACACCGAAGAGCCCTTGACACTCCGGCTTCAACCCTATGATGTGGTATTGGATACGGCCATCTCCCGTCTGGAAAGCGCCATTGAAATATGCGACCATTCCCATTTCAAGGTGCCGGATACTTGGATTAATGGAGACGAATATGATGAAGATGAATTAGCCGAATTGGCCCGCTCTTTTATCGTAAGATTCAAGGTATATGGTGCCAGAAATGCCGAGCAAAATGACCAAACCGATTGGCAAAATATGCTGGACCTAGCAAATGAAGGCATCCAAAAATCATTGAGTCCTTTCATGGATAATACGAAGTGGTTTTGCTACTATCGCCACTATACCACATCCCGTGCGGGTTGGGCTAGGATTGACTGCCGAATCATCAACCTAATGGACCCTAATTACCCATCTCGGTTCCCCTCAGATGGTGTCAATCCGCCGGCGGCCTCATCGAATGACGCTAGATTGAACTCCGATTTCAACTTTGCTTCCAGCAACAATATGAAGCCTGAACGGGGCTATGTACACTATTCCAATTATGAATTTTCCAGATATTCCTATACAACGAGTGCAACGGGTGTGGACAATATTGATGATTTTCCCCTTACGGAAAATGATTTATTTAGAGCAGAAGCCCACGCCCGGCTAAATCAGTTAACCGAAGCCATTAATATCATCAATGCCGGCACTAGAGTGACTCGGGGACAATTGGCTCCACTTCCTGCGAATGCCAGCAAAGAAGACATTTTGGAAGCTATTTTTTATGAAAGAGACATCGAATTAATCCAAACCGGCTTTGGTACGGCCTTCTTTGATATGAGACGCCGAGATTATCTTCAAAAGGGAACACCGTTGCATTTCCCCATTCCCGCCAGGGAGTTACAGGTCTTACAACTACCCGGCTATACCTTTGGCGGAGTGGACCTTGCTGATGGCGTGAATACATCTAACGGGGGCTGGTAACAGTTCAACGTAGATACGCCAAGGAACACCATCAAATAATAATACAATCATTGGGTGGTGTTCCTTTCATTCAAAAAATCATTTTTTCAAATCAAGTGTATAGGGATTGCTCTTACACTATAAAACCTTTAGTTATGAAAAAATCTAATTACAAAATTTTGCTTTTTGTTTTGCTGACTCTTGGGATGAGTCCTTGTGGGTTTGGGCAGAATGTAAAAGTACTTGACCTAACCAGTAATACTTATACATCAGGAAATTCCTTTTATGTCCCTTTCGGAAGTTCTATGCAAGTCACTTCAAATTGGACCTTTGAAGGATGGGTCTATGTTGACAACAAAGGTTCTGGGGAGTTTCCTGTAATTATGGATAGAAGGCATGTGTTTTCGATGTTTTTAATCGATAATGCCGATAGTGATTATGCTGTTCGTTTTGTAGCAAGAGATGATAGTGATAATATTATAGCATCCTTAAGAAGCGATGGTTCCGATGGCTCTAACGATATAGAAATGTCCTTTGACAGTTGGAACCATATTGCCGTTTCTAGAGATGGGACAACAGCAAGACTTTTTATTAATGGTGCGCTAGCGCAATCTTCAACTGATCCTGATTTTGTTTTATCCACACCAAGTAGTAATGCCGTAAACTATGGAGCGCGATATTGGGGTTCATATTCAAGGCTTTTAGATGGAGCATTAGATGAAATGCGCTATTCAGATATTGCCAGATATACCGCACCTTTTTCAATAAGCACAGCTTCTGCACCGCACCCTACATCTGGAGACAATAATGCGATACTTCTATTCAATTTTGATGCAAGTGATTTAGCCAACACTACAAGCGCAAATAGTTATACGGCAACCGCAAACGGGACGCTTACCTATACAAATTGGGATGGCTTAACAGAGGCATTACCCCTACCCATCACCTACCATCGTTCTCTTTCTGTAACGACAAGTGGCCATACTTCTAAATTATCATGGGCGACCGCATCCGAAATCAACAACCAAGGTTTTGAGATTCAAAGGAGTACGGACAGTAAGACCTGGGAAAAAATAGGCTTTGTCCCCGGAGCTGGTAACTCTAACAAAATTCAATCTTATGAATTCACGGATAGACAACCGGCCTCAACAAACTACTACCGCCTAAAACAACAAGATTTTGATGGTCATGAGAAGTTTTCACATATCGTCAGTGCCTTTTTTGCGAAAGCTAATGTCAGCGTCTATCCAAATCCGGTCACAGATGTGCTTTATGTCAATAGCGCTGATGAAAGCATGGCATATCGTATTTTTGACATCACCGGCAAGATGATGGTTGCCGGCACGACGAATGACGGTTTGGTTTCGGTTAGTAGCCTTTCAAAAGGGTCTTACATCTTGAATTTGACATCAAAAACCGGTAACTTGAGCCTGAAATTTCAAGTGGAGTAAATCACCGGAGTTTGACTTCCGATAGGTGTCGGGAGTCGAACTCCGATTCTGACTTGGATGGTTCCAGTCACTTCCTAAAATCAATCCTGTGCAATCTTACCTGTTAAAAACCTTTTTTTTCGTCCTTTCTTTTTTCTTTGCGGCGACGTCTTTTGAGCAAATCAGCCCTGCAGAATTAGGCACGGTTACCAAGAACTTTCTTTCGTCCGTTCCCGAAAATGCGACCTTAAAAAACAACTCCTTTCGAGAAATTACAACCAACGGCACTGTCTTAGGATATGTCGCCGAATTATCACCCCGTGGATTTATTGTTTTTACCGCCCAAAAAAAATTTCATCCAATCTTAGCTTTTTCCTTTAAGCATGACTTCGATTTTGGCGAAAGCCCCGACAACATCCTACTCCAACTCATCAAAGCAGACATCAAAGACCAAGCGGAGTTCCTTGCTCAAAATAAAAGCCAGCTGAAAAGCGATATTCAGAAAAATAAAAAGCAGTGGGCACTACTCAGCCAAAAAGACTTTTCTGCTCCCGAATACGACGTGCTTTATGGCCCTTGGTTGACCAGTACTTGGGGAGAAGTCAATTGCGTGGATGATCAAAACAATAGCATTTTAGTCAGTAACTCAAGCACGCCACATCATGATGCACCGGGTTGTGTCGCCACATCTTTTAGTCAGATACTGCATTACTACAAATGGCCCAAAAGGGGACTCCAGTCCCACACAACCAATGATGTTTCCGGTAGCCATACGGGCCATTTTACTGCCGATTTCTCAAAAACAAATTATGATTGGGCCAATATGCTTGATATCTATATGAATGCACCATCCACTACGGCCCAACAACAGGCGGTAGGGGAATTGATGTATCATGCCGGCATCGCCCTAGATATGGATTGGGAAGCCAATGGTTCGACATCAAATGTCAATCGCGCTCCTGATGCCTTAGATAATTATTTTAGATTTTCGGGACATTACAAGTCTGAATCTTGGGCAAGTTTTTGGACTCGGTTTGATGAGAATATCGAAAATAAGCATCCTATTCAAGTAGCAATCAGCAAGACCGGCTCAGCTATCGGACACGCCATGGTCACCGATGGTTATCGCCAAAATACCGATGAAGAAAGATACTACCACCTAGATATGGGTTGGTGGGGTGATTATAATGCTTGGTATCGGATTCAAGGCAGTTTTTCTGCGGGTGGATACAATGTTATTGATGGGGCGACCTTAGATTTCTTGCCGGATCCACAGTTTAATCCGACACCGCCGCAAACCAATACCACTTTTACCGTAGATTGGAATATTGCCGATAATTTTGTGGCGGATGCCTATGAGTTGCAGTACAATGACCCCAGCTCCGGCTGGATTACCCAAGACAACACCATCACCGCCCAATCTTATACGACAACAGTGCCGCAATGTGGTAATTATGAATACCGAGTTAGAGCTAAATCTGACGGGCATTGGTATGCCAATAGCTATTCGGAGCCGACCAATGTCTATGTCCAAGGAGCCAATAATTCCTTATATTTTGATAGCAATGACTCTTATTTTATAAAAGATAATGCCCAAAACGACTTAGACCTTACGGGAAATGACTGGACCATAGAAGCTTGGATTAAGCCCCATACTGTCCCTGCATCAAACGTATATCCTGTTATTCTAGGTCGTAAGTATTCGTTTGAGTTGTATCTCAGGCGCTCCAATGGGAATGCAGGATTAGGGGTTGTTGCTTTTAATGGAGCCGGAACCGGTTTTGGAATCGAAGCCAGTTTATCATCCGGTAGCCACACGATGACACTCAACGACTGGCATCACGTGGCAGCGACTCATGACAACAACAGCACGAGATTATACATAGATGGGACACTAGTAGGGACTTCAACGGATGCGGATTTTGATTTAGATGCGTCAATTTCTGCGTTGAATGTGGGAGCTAGATTTGACAGCCCGGACTACAAAAGGTATTTGCAACAATGTGCAGTGGATGAAATTCGTATTTCTAACACTGCTCGCTATTCAGCTAATTTCACGCCCACCCAAGTAGAATTTTCTACGGACGCTCAGACTCGATTATTGATGCACCTAAACGATGGCGTGAACATTACGGATGCCAGCGGGCATTTTGAAGACCAGCGTGTTCGTTCGGAGCCGAATCAACCCACTTGTGATTGTGTCGAAGGCATGGTATTGCCCATTGAACTGACTGATTTTAGCGTAAGCAAAAAAGAGCTTGGAAGTGCTTTGCTTACCTGGCGCACACAAACCGAGCAGAATTTTAGTCATTTTGAGATAGAGCGAAAGACCAATCATTCAGATTGGAAGTATATTGCAACTGTGACCGGTACCGGCAATAGCCACACCGCACAAGCTTACACTTTTTTAGACAAGGATATTTTTTCCGAAAGAGATGAGCCAACCACAGTCTATTATCGGTTAAAATCGGTGGACTTGGACGAAAAATTTGTTTATAGTGATAGCCAAAGCATCTTTTTTGAACCTATCGGCGGACAAATTGCCATCTATCCAAATCCGACAAAGGAGAATTTATTTATCAAAATCACTGACGACACGCCGGAAATAACGGTGGAACTAACTAATTCACTCGGGCAGGTGATGCTTTCGCAAAAATATTCTCTGTCTTCCAATCGAGTCGCCATTGATGTTTCGGCCTTCCCCAAGGGCTGGTATCTGGTGAAGGTCGTTGCCGACAAAAAGGAATTAGCCGGTGAGCGTATTTTGATTGGTTTTTAGGGAGTATCCCGACGGGCGCAATCGGAGTTTGCCCCCCTATTTTAGAGGATGGAACACCGATAAAACGGACTTAACGGGTCTGCACGGATTTCATTACAAAGCAAATTGAAATGACGGACTTTTAGGAATTTGCCCTTCTAAACTCGAAAAAATACTCCAAATGAAATGAGTGCGTAACATAATGTGGGAATTTTTAATATGTTCAACTGCCCGAAATTTTATCATTTCTCTTGGCTCCACAATATTTCATTTGAGTGGGTGACATTACATGGATGCAGATAATTAGTTGAATGAATGACTATTAAAAAACAGTCGAGGCGATTAATGAGTCAATCATATTACGTTTCCCACTATTTGTTACACATTCAAATGAAATAGGAATCTGTGTGAAATCTGACATAATTTACGTCAGTAAATTATCCGTGATAAATCCGTTTGACCCGTTTTATCCGTGTTCTATTTTGCATTTCCGGTTGTTTTTTGATAAGAGATGGGGGCAAAACCCGATTGCCCCTGTTCCGACGGACTACAAATCAACATTCCCCGTGTTTTGCCCAATAAAACCCTGTAATTGATTAAGGATTTTTTGCAACTCCTTTTTGTGACTAGGTTCTTTCTCAAAATTTACAGCAGCTTCCAAGTCGGGAATGGCAGCCGTATATTCCGTAAACAGTAGATATTTGGCTGCTTTTAGGCGAATATTCCAGTCTTTGTGTCGGAGCAAACCGATTGACCAACGAATAGAAGGGCGTGACCGCAAATCCGACAAACTATCCATCGCAGCGGCAACAACATTGGGGTCTTTATCCATTAATTTCCAAAAAAGTCGCTTTTCTAATTTTTTGGTATCCGAGTAAAACAAGATTTCTTTATTATTTATCTCCGGACGAATCAATGGCTTGGTATAAGTCACTAATTCTTTATTAGCCACATATCTCGCCATTCGGGGAACCATCCATCGCATTCCGGCGGTTGCTTCAGGGTGTCCGACAGAGACAAATATTTTTCCATTACCAAAATCTTTGGTAAAAAAGGCCGGTTTGCCGGGGGTAAAATCATGGGGGTAGCCCTTGTGTGTGGCAATGTCTGAGTTGACTTCACCTAAGACGTTTAGGTCTGAATTTTCGGCTTGATCAAAAATAGGTCCGTCATAATATTGGATATGAATCGAATCCGTATTTTTTAATTCATAAAAAATTTTCTTTCCGGCTTCATTCAGATGAAAGGAAATCAAACCCCGACCCCGGTCATAAAACTTGCGGGTATGTGGGGTCTTCAATAAATCTAAATTGGGGTAAGTCGGTGTCGAAGCCATCAGGTAACCACCGGCACAAATTCCGACCAAACCTTTTCCTTCTTTTTGCCCAAAATCCTTGACAATATCCGCCGCTTGCTGCCCCAAATTATTGTATTCCTTACTGCCGCTTCCGCCGGGAAAGACGAGTACATCCAACTGGTCTAATTGCCCATTTAGGATATCCGCAGCCGATACTTCTTTGGGCTCGATACCTTGGTCAATTTTCAAGGCTTCCATGGTTTCTAACACACAAACGGGGCTTGCTCCATTGCCATTAAAAACGCCCACTTTTAGTTTTTCCGATTTTCCGGCAACGGCATCAGCCCGATCCGAATGCACACAGGACACCAATCCCAAAAACAAAAAAACTAATCCTAAAACCTGCTTTATTCGATTCATAACATGGTTTTTTATTGTAGCTATTTAGGTACCCGCAAGTTTTTGCCATAAAATGCCCTTTTTGCGCCTAAAAACAGGAGTCCCTAAACAGTTACTTTTTATTTACTTTTGCGGGAGCTAATGGCTTGATATTCAACTTGTCATTGTAAAATGTCGGAATTTCCTGATCAATCCATTGATAGAATTGTCGCATTTGGCCATAGTCCTTTTTACCATTTTTGCGCCAGCCATCAATCATCTTATCCGCTTTCGCAAAAATGTCATTTTCCAAAGGGGTGAATAATTGAATCAATCCGGTATGGTCTGCATTCACCAAAGCATTGACATTGATATAATATTTATAACTGTATCCCCATTGGTAGGAGTAAGCTGCTTCTTTGGCCTGCAAAGCCATGTTGCAAAGTGGAGAATCCTTTAAATTATCATCCATTTTGACGATATTGGGCAATTCGACTTCTTTGTCTAACCAAAGAGGCATACAAACAGAAGACAAAGGCCAGCCCAAAACCGCCCACATCGTAGAAAAAGAAGCATCTTCACCGGATTTAACTCCTTCGATAATAACGGAAGATGAAGTCCCGCGTCTTGGGATATAATCCGTAAATGACGCATAAGTCGGGGTATTTTCTTTGATATTGCCGTAGGTTTCCGCAAGGTTGACATGAGTCAAGGAGTTATTCATATTTCGGGAACAACCTTGAACGATTGATTTGGGACTTAAACGCCCTTCTCTAATCGCCATCTGAAAATCATCATCCGCTGTTTTGTAGCGAATATACCCGCCACCTTCGCCTAATTTTCCCGTAAGGGAGTGATTAGTCCTGATGATATAGCCATACGGAGCAACTGTCGGGTCATTGACATCAAACTTTGTAAATTTAAAATTGCCCACTTCATAATAAGCTGCACCCCCGGACGCATCTATCACCCCAAAATTAGCTTCTAAACGTCTAGGCAAATCCATCCGATTCAGCAAGGCTTCAAAATCGGCCAAGTTGGCGCAAGTTTGTAAGGCTTCTTTCATAATTCGTCCTTCGTAGCCGGTCTGGCGGATGGTATCGTTATTGAGATTGTAGCTGGCACTGTTCATGATGGCAAATCCTTTTTCATTGTAGCCAATCCAGATACTTTTGTTTTTTTTGTCTTTAGAATTAACCAAACCAATGCAGCGATACTTACCATCATCAAAAACCTTGATATGATTATTGACCGCCCACGTATCTCTGTGTTTCCACAAAAGCGGTCGCCCATCCTTGGTAAACTTACCGGAAATCACTGCCGTCGTACACGCTTGGGCTGCCTGAAAAGAGAAAACGAATAGGGCAAAAAGCAATAGAAATTGTTTCATTTGATGAAGGATTGAGTATGAAAAAAACATTGGTTTTTCGAGATTCTACCAATCTCCAAATATACAATGTTTATCCATAAAACAGGGCAAATTTTAGCATGATTTTTCGCATATTTGGTAACTAACTTATATATTTTGTACTGACTGTAAATGT
>JANTGI010000050.1 GCA_024762995.1 Saprospiraceae bacterium
AACCAAAAACGAGTTGTACAAAACACAAACAAACTAAAATCTGCGTAAATCTGCGTAGCAATCTGCGTAAATCTGCGGGATATTTTTTTAACTAAGAACACTAAGATATCTCCATAGGCGAGTAGTGAAAACTTCTACTTAACATAATATAAATTATCGGATAGTTATAAAGATTAAAAGTGGTAAGGCAGGTTTCCAAGCTTCTTCCAAAAATTTAAGAGCCTTTAGCCTTAACCGATTCTTATTGTAATGATATGAATTATTCAAAGTTTTTTTTCTCGGAAGTTTTTGAATGAGTATCTGAAGTTTATGTTCAAATAACAAATTCGTGTTCCAATCTATAAATTAACAAAAAGTTTCAAATTATTTGTACATTTGCGCAAGCTATATAAACAATTCAGATGACTCCACAACAAGTACTAGAGAAATATTTTGGTTATAACACCTTCAGGCCGCATCAATTGGAAGCCATCAACACGCTTCTTTCCGGAGATGATGCCCTGATCATCATGCCTACCGGTGGCGGAAAATCGCTCATCTTTCAGATACCGGCAATGATTATGGACGGCTTGGCGATTGTTGTTTCTCCACTGATTTCGCTCATGAAGGATCAGGTGGATGCTTTGATAAGCAACGGCATTCCGGCAGCTTTTGTCAATAGTGCCCAGAGTGTCGCAGAGAAAAAAAAGGTGCTCGATGACCTGTATGATGGACGCACCAAGTTATTGTATGTAGCGCCGGAGACCTTGCTTACGCGAAATTTTAATGAACTATTGAATCGCTTGGACATCTCCTTTTTTGCGATTGATGAAGCGCATTGCATATCATCTTGGGGGCATGATTTTCGACCGGAATACGGGCAATTGGCCATCTTGAAGGACAAATTTCCCCAAAAACCCATTGTGGCTCTTACGGCTACCGCAGACAGAATTACCCAAGCAGATATCGTCAAATTGCTCAAAATCAAAGACAATCGCTTTATTTCGTCCTTTGATAGGCCTAATTTGAGCTTGACCGTTGCCCCTGCCCAAAAACGGCTTCAAGTGATTGATAATTTTATTTCCGAAAGGCCCAATACATCGGGAATTATCTACACCTTGAGCCGCAAAATGTCCGAGAATCTTTCCGCTAAGCTTAATGCCAAAGGCTACAATACTGCCTTTTACCACGCCAAGATGGAACCGGAAGAACGGGCACGCATCCAAGAAGAATTCATCAATGACCGGATCCCCATCATCTGTGCGACCATCGCCTTTGGAATGGGGATTGACAAGTCCAATGTTCGTTGGGTCATCCACTATAATCTCCCCAAAAATATCGAAGGATTTTATCAGCAAATCGGGCGTGCCGGACGGGATGGATTACTGAGTGATACCGTGTTGTTTTATACCTATGGTGACTTGGAATTGCTCCAAAAATTTGCCAAAGAAAGTGGACAGCCGGAGATTCAATTGGAAAAGCTCAAACGAATGCAGCAATATGCAGAAGCCACCACTTGTCGCCGAAAGATACTCCTCTCCTATTTCAATGAACAATTAGAAGAAAATTGTGGTAATTGTGACATATGTAAAAGCCCGCCCAAAACGGTTGATGGCTCTATACTTGCGCAAAAAGCACTTTCGGCGATATTGAGAACAAAGGAGCAAATTTCTGCTTCGATGACTATTGATATTTTGCGGGGATCCGGGCGTAAGGAGATTTATGACTTGGGCTACCAAAAGATAAAAACTTACGGTGCCGGTCGAGAGCTATCCTATTTTCAATGGCAGCAATATTTAATGCAAATGCTCCATCACGGACTTTTTGACATCGATTACCAAGACCATCATAAGCTAAAAGTCACGCCTTACGGCAAAAAAATCCTAAAAGGTGAAAAAAAACTGGCTTTGTCGCACGTTGGTTCCTTCCAAGACATGAAAAAAGCCAAAAAACCTAAGCCCGTCGTCTCCCAAAAACAACACAAAGAATCCAAACTTTTTGACAAGCTGCGAGAATTACGTGCCGAATTGGCTCAGGAAAATGGGGTGCCCGCATACATCATCTTTTCCGATAAATCGTTACGTCAGATGGCCGAAGAACGACCCGTCACTCGAGAAGAAATGATGAAAATATCCGGTGTAGGAGAACATAAATACCTTCAATATGGGCGTCAGTTTTCATTGATTATCAATGAGTTCAATATTTCGGAATATAACAAAGAACAAAGTAAAATTTACGGCTCCACCTTCTTATTCACCAAAAAACTTTTAGACGACGGATTGTCCATTGCCGAAGTGGCCAAACAACGCCATTACAGCAAATTGACCATTGAATCCCACATCGCTCGATTATATGCAGAAGGGGATGACATTGACATTTCCAATATCATCTCTCAAGATAAGCTAATTGAGTTATCCGTTTTGCTGGGGGAGCTGCCCTACCCTGTTGATTCCAATTTGAAAAAGACTTTTGAACACTTTGATGAAGCCTATTCCTATCCACAGATCAAGCTGGGACTAGCCCACCTAGAACGACAAAACGCAGGTAAAAGCAGTTTGTTTTAGGGCTGATGGTGAGATGATGGGTCGAATCGATACCATCTCATAAATGGCCAAAAAACTCAATAAAAAAACTAATGTGACAGGACAAAATTAACAAAATGAAGAAATATTTTTAATTTTTTCATTCAGATATTATGTTTTTTAAAAATATATCAATACCCTGTGGCTGATATTTTTATTTTTTTTTACATAAAATCGAACAAAATCGAACAAAATGGGAAGTTTTTTACCTTTAATCATCCAACTAGCAAGTGGCGCCTTAGGCGGTAACCTTGCGGGAAAACTCATGAAGGGCTCATCCATGGGTACACTTTGGAATTCTATCGCGGGAATTGCCGGTGGCGGTATCGGCGGGCAGGTCCTTAGTATGTTAGGTATGGGAGCCGCCTCTGCTGCCAGCTCCGGGTCCTTTGATCTTAGTAGTATCATTAGCAGCGTAGCCGGTGGCGGTGTTGGTGGTGGTATTCTTATGGCAGTCATCGGTCTAGTCAAGAAAGCGATGGCTAAAAAAGCATAAGCTTTGGACTAAAAAAACGTAAAAAGGCACCGCATAAATAAACAAGAATGCGGTGCCTTTTAATTTACAAAAAGAAAAGCAGCTTGCTGCGCCCACCCCCCCCTAAAAGCAACTTGTTGCGCCCCGCTGCGCCCCACCAAAAGCAGCTTGCTGCGCCCCAAAGACCAAAAGCGACGAAGGAGCGTCCCAAAGACCAAAAACCAAAAAATCAATACCGAGCCTTCCCCAAAATCCTATAACCAATCGCCCGCAAAACAATCCACCCATGATTCCATAGATTAGGCCAAAAGCCATACTGTTTTCGCAAGACAGCGTATCGGTTTTGGAGAGATTGCTGATGATGTTGACGAGAAGTGCCCCCTATCTCAAAATCCGCCAAAACCAGCGGCACGAAAGTATTTTTTCTAGATTTCTTCAAAGCTTCAATGACCCAATCAATGTCCGCTGCCAGATTATTCTCTATGTAAGGTTTTGTAATGGATAAACGGGGCAAAAAACCTTGATGACTCACCACCATTCCCCTTCTAAGAGACTGCCAATGAAGGTTTTTGGGAAGTTTTTGAGTAGTAAATTCACTTCTGGTACCTAGCTCTTGTCCGTTGGTATCCATCATCATCACTTCACCATATAAGACATCAGTATCACTTTCGTAAAATTGCATCATCTTCTCAACAGTGTCTTCCGAATGAATTCGATCTCCCGCATTGACAAACCAAACAAAATCTCCCGTGGCCAAACTCAGTCCTTTATTCATCGCATCATACAGCCCCTTATCAGGCTCACTTATAGCTTTATGGATACGTGAGCCATAGGCTTGCACCAAAGAAAAGGTATTATCTTTAGAAGCGCCATCAACAATAATATATTCGATGGCCCCATAGGTTTGGGACAAAACAGAGTCAATGGTCTTTTTGATGACTTGTTCACAGTTGTAAGTAACGGTTATTATCGTAATCTTTGGCTTCATCCCACAAAGATAATTATATTTCAACTTCAACAAGCCATTTTCACTCTTTTTAGAAACTCAAATCAAATACCCCCCCCACCAAAGCAGCTTGCTGCGAAATTGTCCCACCCCAAAAGCAACTTGTTGCGCCCCAAAGACCAAAAGCGACCGCAGGAGCGCCCCAAAGACCACACATCCCCCACCAATTTAAAACAAAAATCTGTTTCTAACATAATTTCCAAAGATTCAGGCAATAATCATCTAAAATAAAGCATCAAACCAAATAATATTCTGACAAAATAAATAATAATAATACCGCTTAAAAACAAACAATTATTCTGCAGTGACTATTCCACCAGATAAATAGAAGAAGAAAAAAAGCCATAATCAAAATAAATTACTTAAAAAAAGCGTAAAATATTTGAATGGAAACAAAATTTAATTTACCTTTGCACATATCATCCAAACAAATCTCTCAAATTTTTTTAGACATGACGAAGTACATCTCTTTTCTTCTTGTTGCTTTTCTAATGATTAGCACCACTCAAGTTTTTGCCTATGACCCACCAACAAAAAAGAATAAAGTGACTTCCTCGGAATCCTTTGGTTACGAAATTGCCTTTGAAACATACCGAAGTGCTGTTTACCAAAGTGATGACAGGCAAAAGGTGTTTGTTGACTTTGGGGAGATTCCTGTTAACTTGAAGAGTATTCGCGTGCTCAATAGTACAGGGGATGTCCTATTAACTAAAATCGTTTATGACTTGCCGGTGAATAGCTTGTATGAAATAGATTTGAGTCAGTTCTCCAACGATGATTTAGTCTTAGAAATCGAGACATTTACGGATTCTAGGTTTATTACTTTGGGCGCAGACAACTAAACTTCTCCCCAATATGTGCAAAAAAAGCGATTGGTCAAGACCAATCGCTTTTTTTGTTTATTTGATAATACACCGCTACCCCGCTGCACCGTTGAACCGCTACACCATTTACCCCGTTTTATGTTAATTATTTCCTAAACATACACTATTTCATGGCGAAGATACGTCTTATAGCTTATATTTGGTTATATTTCATATTCATAACTATTTGGGTTTTCCTTTTGTCGGTCATCTAAATAGTCCTCTTAATTTAAAAATAATCACCTATGAAGTATCTTTTACTCCTCTTTTCTATTGTGACGACCCTGCAAGGCTTCTCACAAAGCAGAATCAGCTATGTCAACTATGAAGCAACTCTCCAAGAAAACTTTGATTATCAAAACTTGGATGCTTTATCTCAAAACTGGACTATTCAATCCACCCAGCCCGCAAAGAGTGCGGGTACCGCCTTGTATTCGCCTGCTCAGGTAAGTCTTTTGCCGCAAGGCGGAATCCGGCTTACGGCGACCCCTTTAACCAATCTAATGGCAGCTAGAGAACCCAAAGGAAAGGATTTTTATTACCGTTCAGGTATGATATCCAAAGACTTAAAAGAAAACTACGGTATTTATGAGATTATCGCCAAATTGCCCAATGGCTTGGAAGATGCTCAGGACGCTTGGCCCGTATTTCAATTAGTTGGCGATCATATCCAAATAAATATCTTTGATGGACATGCAAATATCAATGATGACTTACGTCAAAATGTCCATAAGTCGATCGATCAAGAAACCCAATATCAATGTGGGCATAGCTGGGATTTGGAAGATTTTCACAAAGGCTGGGACAAAGGTTTCCATGTCTTTCAAGTGGCTTGGACGCCGGAGTCTGTGACGTTTTTTATTCATGGCAGAGAAGTTTCTACCATTCCCGCCGATCAATTGGAACTTCCCATAGAATCTATGAAAATGGTCGTTGCCTTGCAAACCGGAGACGCAACATCACAACCCATGCAAATGGACATTAAAAAGATTAATGTGTATCGCCACAAAGAAGGTCGCCCATTTAGCTATTTGATGGATAATTCTTGGGAATTTCATACGGCAACCAGTGACGATACGAAGGTGCTTGCGCAAAATCGCGCTATCGTTCCCAATCCCAGCAATAGTCATGAAGTTTTTTACATCGGACAAGATCATCATTTGTATTTGGCAAGTGGAGAAGGTAATCATTGGACCACTAGAAAAATTGGAAATCAAAATATTGGGCGCAGCCTCATCTATGTGAATGCCAATGATATGCTTCTTTATCGGGACGATGCCGGTTATTTGAGTGGTTTTTTCCGCAAGGATAATGATTTTATTCCATTCTCTAAGCAAAATATCAAATTAGCTGAGCAACCGTCCGTACTTGCTTCTACTCGAGATGGTCAAGTAGTCGCCATTTTGGCTAATCAAAAAATAGTCTCTTTAGCTAACGGTAGCTTATCCGTCCTTGCGATGGCTCCGATTGACTATCGCGGTGATTTGACTTTGACACCGGATAATACCATTCTTTATAAGGATTCTAACAATAAATTATCCGCTCTAAAGCAAGATGAATTATCTTTTACCCCGGTCGCTCTCCCCTATTATCAAGTTTCTGATGCACCGGGTTCGATTCTTTTTAATACGTTCAATAATAGCGGTCAAGGCATTGCTTTCCGTGGTACAGATGACAAGTTTCACCTATTAGAGAAAACCGGTGACCAACAATATCGCCATAGTATTCCTGCCTACAATTATGGTTTCCAAGACCCTCAACACCCGGATTACATCGCTTCTAATTTAGCGGGTGGACTCCAAGACGTTTTTTATTTATCGGAAGATGGTCGCTTACAATTGTTTGGATGGAACACGGAGCGTACGCAAAGACAGCATTTTTGGGTGGACGATAATTTCTTTACGCAAAAGTACTTGGCGGATATTCAGGCTCCTTCCTTAGCGTTTGGGCACGGCGGACAGTTATTTTATCGTACCCGACATGGAAGCCTAGGCTACTTCAATTGGGAACATTCGAGCAAAGATTGTACTTGCCGGACTTTACATGCGGACAAGGAGGAAAACTTTAACCTTATTTCTGATATGGAGATCAAAGTATATCCCAATCCGACAACCGGCCGCTTATTGTTGACGCTCAACAAAGGAAATCAAGATGATGTCTATCAATATGAATTGGTTGCCGCCAACGGTCAAAGCGTTCGTAAAGGAAGCTTTGAAGGCAAAGAATATAGTTTTGACTTCAGTAATGAGCCTTCCGGAATCTATCAATTGAACATTATTTCCGGAACAAATCAGTACACCAAGAGACTGGTTAAGATAAAATAATTCGGTTTTATCAAATTAATTAGGGGCAGCTTCGGCTGCCCTTTTTTTGGGAAAAGATTGTTTACCTTTCCTCATCCAACAACCGCAAAAGCTTCTCCTTCGCTTCGATATTTAGGGGAGTATTAATGGATTTAATGATGTCTTCCTTTTCAAATTCCGTCAGGTGAAAACTCATACTTGCTCGTTCGTTTTCTTTGCTGGATATGTACTCAAATCGAATCAAATCAATATTATCGTTGCCTAAAATTTCCGCAAGGAGACCATAATTATTATCACTTTCATAGTCCTGTAAAAGAGAAATATCCGTCAAAATACCAAAAGGCTTAAATAAAGAAGTAATCCAGCCGGAGTCTTCGTCTTGAGCAGAGGGCATCTTGAATTTTTCCCAACCCGCAATCTGAACCATAATGACCCCCGACGTGTTTTTGTTGATCCACTCCCGAAAATTAGAAATAAATCGAATACTGGTCGATTTTCCCAAATTATCCCGAAAACCTGCGTCCGCGATTTCTAGAGAAGGCTCCGATGGCAAATTGACGGAAGGCAAGACAATCGGATACGTCGCATTCATCCGCAAGGCGGACACAAAATTAAGACTATCCGCCATGTTCTTACGAAACAAATGCTTAAAATCTATGGCGTCCAGACTGATGCCTCCTTTGTGATACTGCTCAAAATTAGTGGTCATCATATACGATGAATAAAAAGGAGAAATAATCAATCGGCGACCATCATTGACCACAGACGGCGATAAAATAATCCTTGGGATAATCGCCTGCTCTTCCGGCTCCCGATAAGCCACCAAAGGCTTCTCTAAGATACTGTCTGTATTCTCATTAAATTGTAGCTCAAACATATATCCACGGTCTCTACGATGAGTTTTACCACGCCGCTTGATGGTCATCATCGGAATAAAAATATCGTTTGTGGCAATGGAAAAATAAATAGAATTTAATAGATCTTTCGCCGTATTGTCTCTGTATTTAGGGGATTGGGGATTAATGGGCTCGCCTTGGCGCTTGCGCAACATCAACTCTCGATAATACGCCGCACCCAACATTCCGCCCGAAGCACCGCTTATCAAAGCGGTATGTTCAAAAAACTGTTCGTTTGTTATTTTATCCATCTCTTGTAAGACCTGCATCGTCCACAGACTGGCTTTGAGTCCTCCCCCACTCGCAGAAACCACTACAAGCTTGGGTTTCTTTTCTTTCGGAAACTTAGCCCGCCAATTATCCAAAATGCGGATGGCTTCTTTCCGATCTTGAGTCAAGACGGAATCTCGAGTCATAATGTCTAACTCAAAACTATTGTATGATGCGGGGCTTTCCTCGTAATTTAGACCATAAGCCTTGCAATTGAGACTAAACAAATCATATTTTGTGACATTATTCAAAACAACCAATATCACAATCCATACGATGACGGTCCACCGCTTAAACCAAAAGCCAACCGCCCCAATCATGGAGATTAAAACACTTCCCAAAATCAATAGACTGGCAGCCGTCGGTATTCTAAAATACTTATTCTCCATTTTGAGCCCCAGTACCATTAACAATAAGATAGTCACCAACTGTACAATCAAAACATTAATGTGATTTTGGCGAAAGACTTTCATTAATATCTTGATATCATAATGCCCAATGCCTCGTACCAAACGCCACTTAAATTTTTCATTTATAAACCTATCCACCCGCCAACTACGCTTTTGTATCCTATAAAAATCCGTCTTATTCAACCTTTGGCCCCCGATAATCGGTGGAGACATATCCGGACTTGATTTCTTAGACTTTAGGAAACTAAATATATCCTTGTTTGTCCACCGAAAATAGCCAATAATCGCAAAAACAAAGGCCGCAATGCCTCCCATTAAACTCAATACATAAAAAAGAGAAACCCAAATCGAAATATGTCCTTGAAAAAACCGTACAATCTTATACGAATAATATAAAAGCATCACCAACGGCAGCAGACTATTATTGATACAAAATTTTAAGAAAGGCCGCTCCATGGTCGCTAAAAAAGGAAAGCGGTAGGCACTCAATAAATAGATGGATAAATTCCAAGCAAACAAAAAAGCCCCATAAGCCAGTCCGACCATGAAATAATTCAGCGCAGTCACCTTGCCCATATATTCAGGGGTCAAAAATAAATAGCTGACGCCAAATTTAGAACCAATATCTCCGGAAATAGAACCCAAGATAATCAGCCAAATAACTAAAAACAAAAAATGATTGCGAAACTGAAGGATAACCAGTTGTACCGGAAAAGCATAATATATTTTTCGCCAATTAATCATCATCCTGATTTGATACAATGACCCGGACACGTTCAATCTTCTTATCACTTACCTGCTCTATGATAAACTTATTTCTACCCAATTGAATCTCCTCGCCTTGTTCGGGGATGGAATGAGTCGTGGTCACAATATATCCCGACAAGGTATTATAATCCCCTTCCGGAATATGAATTGCATCAAATTTTTTATTAATCTTATCAATTTCTACCCGTCCAATGAATAAAAACTCATTTTCAGATATTTGTTTGGCCAGATTTTCTTCATCATCGTGTTCATCGGTGATCTCCCCGAAAATTTCTTCCAAAACATCTTCCAAAGTAACCAGACCGGATACGGAGCCATATTCGTCCACGACACAGGCAATCGCCTGCTTGCGCAAAATAAGTCGATTCAGCAGGTCATGGACTCTTAGTGTTTCCGGTACGATGATAATCGGTAAGACAATATCCTCTACTTTCTCAAATTTCTCCATCAATTTGATATGATGCACATAGCCAATCACGTCGTCCAAGGTCTCCTTGACGACAACTATCCGCGAAAAACCCGATTCTTTGAAAACTTCGATCAATTCATTTTCAGTGGCATCCTTATCAATATAAACAATCTCCGTCCTAGGCACCATCACGACCTTCACCTTGACATCCTGGAGATACAAGGCGTTCTCAAACATCTCCTGCTGCACATTTTCCTCTTGCTGGGTGCCATTCCCAAATTTAACCAAATACTCTAAATCATTTCGTGTAAATACATTAATCTCTCGTTTTTCCGAGATTTTTAGGACTTTCGTCAAAACGAATCGGGTAATCCAGTTCATAAATTTACTGGGTAGAAGAAAAAGCCCCTGAAAAAATCGCAAAGGCACCGCCAACATAAAAAGCAAGCGATCTGCCTGCACCCGAAAAATAGTCTTCGGCAAAAACTCCCCAAATATCAAAACGATAAACGTCAAAAACAAAGTAACTAGGATAAATATAACAAAGTCATTGGCGATATAAGGCTTAATTAATGGAGTCAATCCACGAGTCATCACATACGTGAAAATGACCAAGACGACATTATTTCCGACCAATAGGGAGCCGATAAATTCCGCAGGATTGTGATAAAATTTATCAATCAACTTGCCCCGAAAGGAGCCGTCCTTCTTCTTCAACTCCATTTTTAGCTTACTGGCAGAAACAAAAGCTATTTCAGACCCCGAAAACATTGCTGACAAAACTAACATCAATATGGCTATGGCTATCATCATAAAAGCAAATATAAAGATTATTCCGAAAGCGTACTTAATTTCTTTGTGACTTAAGTTTAAGTATAGGTCTTCAAGGATTTTATTCGTTTCAATTTAGAGTCATGAAGCCAAATTCTGTAAACCTTTTCGCCCCAGCCTGCAGCAGGCAGGTTTCACCCCAAAAATACGAATTTTGTCCCATAAATGTTTGGAAACAAGCATTTTAGTCTTTGGCCGGACGCTAAAAAGACTAAGCAACAAAATCAACAGCACACCTAAAACTCCTTCACAATATCCTCGGCATCCATTCGTCCCGTAACCGCCTTAATCTTCCAATACGAAAAATCATCATTGGCTTCCAAACCATAGCCATAGACCACTTCTTTCGGCGAAGACATCTTCACAAACTTATCCGTCTCAATCGTGCCTGTCTTTTCATTCCAGATAAGCTCTTCTGTTTCTAATTTTTCATTTCGGATAGTGGTCACAACGACGCTGTCCCTTACAATGATGATGTTCTTTGTGTCATATTTGACCCCAAACTTGGCCACTAAGCGACTTTGGGCGATGTGTTGTTTATCATAAAAATCTGCGACCAAGCCTTCTACAAATTCGGCTCTAGGATTCTTTCCATCCACATAATTCAGTAATCTTGGGCCCTTGATTACCACCCTAACCACAGCAGAATCACTGTAAAAGATTTCAACATCTCGTGCTTCGACGACTTGAACGTCGTCTTTTTCAAAGTATTGAGCGACTTCTGCCATATCATTTTCGCAAGAAATCACCAAAATAGAGAAAAATAAGAAGATGATTATTTTTGTGTTCACTTTTCAATTTTTTATCTTACTCAGGTTTCGGCATTTAGAAAAAAGCCCGTGGTTTTTGGGTTACAATCAATTAGAGGCAAGGCACGCCTTGTCTCTACTCGTACCCCTTTGACCCTTAATCCTTTACCTTTTACCTTATCTGATGAGCGTCACATCGCCCCATAAATGTAGTGGTTTTCCATCCCAAAAATCAACAAGGGCTTCCCAGACATACGCCCCGGGTGTTGCTCGCTTACCTTTATTGCGCCCATCCCATCCTACGGATTCTTGCCCTAAAGCTAAGCTGCTGCCTTCATAGATTAAACTGCCCCAGCGATCATAAATTTTTAGCCAATGAATATTCACCGCTGCCGGGCCTCCAAAAAGGGTGAAAAAGTCATTTATCCCGTCTCCATTAGGAGAGAATGCGGTCGGTGCATACACCGGTCTTTCCGGACGGACTTGAACCAATACGGAATCCAAAGCCGTACATCCGTCCGAATCTCTTACCTCCACATAATAATAACCGGTTTCTTTGGGGCGAAGTATTGGATTAGGAATGGTGTCTTCACTAAACTGGTCGCCCCCGGGATACCATTGATAGCTGACCAATCGTCCTTGCGGAAAAACCAAACTACTTAAATTTATTTTGTAACCTAACTGCACCACGGTGTCTCCAAAAGCATGGACAATTAATTCCTCCGGTTGCGGTACATACACAGAATCTAATCCGATGCAGCCATTGGAATCTTGTACGGCTATTTGGTGCCCACCCCCTAATACGTTCAAAAATACCGTATCCTGCTGAAATTCACCGGCATCTATCCCAAAAGTATAGGGCTCACTGCCGCCTTGCGCAAAAACTCCTACCGTACCACTGGAATCACCATAGCAAACAACTCCTTCTACTCCGGTCATAAAAACATCAATTTCCGCCGGTTCCGTAACGACAATACTATCCGTTATCTCACAGTCATTCCCATCGGTAGCGGTCACGATATAGGTTCCTGCCAAGATATTGACATTGTCGGAAGAGTCTATCTGATTGCTCCAATGATAACCATAATCTCCTACACCGCCTCCGGCATTTGCGAAAGCCGCACCATCCGATAAGCCAAAACAGCTGGCCGGCGTCATCGACAAATCTATGGTCATCGGTGGATAAGCAGGCAAGGTAAATTCATAATCTCCCTTACACAAATTCGCATCTCGCACTTCTACCGTATAGACCCCTGCCCCAACATTCGATAAGACATTATTGCTCGAAAAACCACTGCCAAAATCATATTGATAGGGCGGCAACCCATTCAACACTCCTAAGGTGATGAAACCATCCGTTGACCCTGCGCATGATGGGGTGTCAATGGAGACGACGTTAGAATTTAGCAATAACTCCAATTCATGCACTCGAATACTGTCCAACGTCTCTATACATCCATTCATATCCCTAATCGAAACGGTATAATATCCATTGGAAATATTAGAAAAGACATTGGACGAAGTATATCCGTTTCCTGCAAAATTATATTCATAAGGACTTACTCCTCCTGAAGTCGATATCTCCAAAACCCCATCCATACCCCCATCACAAGTAGGTCTGGTGATCAAAGTATCAAATTCCATCTTAGGCGGAGCCGTAATTTCAAAAATAAGCGAAGTGTCACAAGTCGCCAAATTAGTAACCGTTACCGCATAAAAACCCAAGGGTAATCCTGACAAACTCGGCAAACTACTATTGTCTTCCCACAAGTAACTCACGGGCTGCGCTAAAGTATTGGTTGTCAGATTGATGCTGCCATCACTGTCGTAATAGCAATCCAAATTATTCACATTTTCCGTAATCGTCATCGCATTATAAGTATCGCAACAAGCTTCGACGATGACTTGTTTTACGATGGTTGATTTACATCCTTCTCCGGTCGCAATGACTAAGGTAATATACTTGACGCCGGGCGTACTGTAAGTGATATTATAAGGTCCCTGCCCGTTGGCGGTGGGTATGCTTGCGCCAATACCAAAATTCCATTCCCAAGACGAAATCGTTCCGGAAGGATAGGTGGAAGCATCGGAGACGACGAATGTTTCTCCTGCACAAGCCGTATTATTGGGTCGATCCGTCACAAAATCCACATCCGGCCCTTTGAAGGTACCGGTACCCCCAAATTCCATATTGAAACCGGCACCGGAATCCGAAAAATTATTCACCATCATGGCGTAAGACTTGCCCGCGACCATATCCAATGCTTGCAACCAGTTGTCATTTTGACCACCACAGCCACCGGGTTCACTGACATCCGTAGAGCTTTCGTTAAGTCCGGTGGGACCATAGCAAGGTTCGGAAGGGGGTGATGGGCCATAAGCCCCCGCTCCTTCACATCTTAGTTGTATCTTTCCTGCACAGTTATCAATTCCATTGGGTAATTCGTACAAAATAAAATCAATATCATCCGGCGCATTCGTTGGAGTGAGTGTAAAAGTGAGCGTCCCGGACGTGCCCGCGACCCATCGGAACCAAGTAGATGCTATTTCCGTACCTAAACAAGAACTAGGTGAAACTTCGTTGGGATTACTGCCCGCTCCATTTATTTTTTGCACCGTAAAAGGAGATTTGTCACATAGATAGGCACCCAGCGGACAATCCTGCCCGGGGTCAAAAGGCGGATTATAATTCGTCACACATAATTGAAAACTTCCTTCCTGCCCCTGATTTCCTTGAACCCGGATATAGTAGGTATTACCCGGCACCAAAGAGCCTATATGAGAAGAAACAATATTACTACCGACTGTAGATGCATCGCATTTTATTTCGGACAAACTGCTGCAATCCACCCCTTGATACACCGCTACTTCCGGACGATTTAGACTTCCACCCGAATCCGTCGGGTCATTTCCCCGTACCGTCACCGTACCGTCCGTTGCCGCAGCCACAAACCAAAACCAAACATCTTTAGTCCCTGAAAAACAATTCGCTGCTCCAAGAGAAGAAGGCGTTGCCCCCACATTAGTAAATTCTGCCTTAGCCGAGCAATAGTTTTGGACATTGGTCAGTTCGATGGCATTGGCACATTCATCGTTGATGGGTTGGGCGATAATTACTTTTCCCGCAAGGAGAAATAAGGAGATAAAAATTAGCGAAAGCTTCTTTTGCATTGGGCGTTTGTTTCAGTTATAACGTACAAAGACCAAAAATCCGGATAATCGATTCCTTTTTTCAGACGATTCGTTAAATATTTGTCTATTTTTAGCTGTAATTAAATGATTTTTGGTCACCATAAAAGACTTTTGTTAAACGGATTATCATCTAGCAGGGCGACCATTAAACCAACTCCACTTTTGGCAAAATCGCATCCAATTCTTGCAACAAAAATGCCCAATCATCTCCCCTGCTATCCAAGACCAAATTATAAACATTTTGCAAAAAAGGACGATGAGTGACCTTCAGATTCGCAGGAATTTTTGCGACTAATTCATCTATTGCGCGCATAGGCTGCTTTCGCAAAACGAGTAAAAAATCCGGAGAAAAATCCGGTTTTACTCTTTGGGCGGCCTCCCTTTTCACCATATCGTACCAAGCAATGTCTTTTTTGCCAATAATTGGGAAGATTGTGGCTTTCGGAGCATTATTCTTTGCATCCACACCAATAAGCATCGTTTTGGAAAACAGAGATTGGTGGTCTTTTAGCCATTGCCGAATAATCTTTTCATGCGTCGGCTTGGTGGAATCAAATATAATTAAAAGACTGTTTGGAACGATTTCTTCGTGGGCAAATAGCGCATTCAACTTAGTGCCTGCCTTTTTACGCAAGTAACTTTTCACAACTAGGGGTTTTGATAGGTCGCAAAGATAGGGAAAAAATGGGTAAGGAGGGAGGAGGGTTTTGGTCTTTGGGGCGCTCCCTGCGGTCGCTTTTGGTCTTTGGGGCGCAGCAAGCTGCTTTTGGTGGGACGCAACAAGTTGCTTTTTGTGGGCTAATAGCGCCAGCAGACGATGCGGCTTTGTTTGTTGCCTTGGGCCATTTCTCGGGTGATGATTTCTTTGGCTTTGACGGTTTTGAGTAGTTTATAGACTTTGCGGAGATTGGATTGCTTGGAAATGAGTGTGGTAAACCATCGGAACATATAGGGGTAATGGCGACTTTCTTGGATTATGGCTTCTACAAAGGCAATTTCGCCGCCATCGTACCACAATTCTCCACTTTGTCCGCTAAAATTATGGACCAAATCCGGTTTTTTATTCTTTTTTAAATTTTTGAGCTTTCTAGTGGTGGCCCGATTGGCTTCTGCCAATGATGCGTGAAATGGCGGATTACAAATAGATAAATGAAATTTCTCTCCTCCACGGACAATTCCCCTGAATATCCGACTTTGGTGGGGCTGATGCCGCAGGGTGATGCTTCCTTCCGGAAAATCATTGCGTTGAATGATCTCTTGGGCGGATGCCAGCGCTTGCTCATCCGTATCCGTTCCGACAAATGACCAACCATATTCCCGGTGGCCAATGACGGGATAGACACAATTTGCCCCGACACCAATATCAAGGACACGGACTTGCGCTCCTTTCGGGATGACTCCCTTGTTGGATTTTGCTAGTAAGTCCGCCACATGATGGATATAATCTGCCCTTCCGGGAATCGGCGGGCACAAATACCCGTCCGGAATATCCCAAAATTCTAAGCCATAATCTTGCTTTAATAACGCCTTGTTGAGCAGCTTTACGGCAAGTGGGTCAAAAAAATTAATGGTCTTCTCTCCTTGTGGATTAGTAGTAATATGGGGCTTTAATTCCGGACAAATCTTAGCCAAAACATCCAAATCATAGCGATGATGATGCTTGTTTCTAGGATGTAGCGTCGCTTTCTTTTTATGAGGCATAGGGCAAAGGTACACAAATCACTACAATTTATGCTTCAATTTATTTGATTTAGCTGCCGCTTATAAATCATCCGTAAAATGTCCCCGTCTCTTGGGTTTGTCAAACTTGTCTTGATTGTACACCTTAGATTTTCCTTTCGGAATGGAGAGAGACTCCCAATCGGCTTGCTGTATCATTTTGCCTAAAAAAACTATTTGCCCAATATGATAAGCATAATGGGCGAGCTGTCGATTAATGGCTTCGGTCACCGAATGTCCCATGTTGCGGATATACACGACCTTGTCTAAATCATCGACACTCAAAGGTTGGAGAGCATCAAACAGACATGCCCAACCCTCCTGCCATTTGGACAGTAACGTCGCTTTTGTCCGGATATCATTTTCAAATTCTTCATCTCTTTGGCGCCATTCTTTTTCGCCATCACTAGTCAAAAAATCCGTCCAACGAGAAAGCATATTGCCGTTTAGGTGTTTGACCAGCGTGGCGATACTGTTATTTTCTTCATGGAACTGCCAAAATAATTTCTCTTCCGGAACTTGCTCAAACGTCTTTTCTCCAAGCATCTTATAATATTCAAACTGCTTGATGACACTTTCTAAATAACTCTCCATGGTTTTTTCGTTTAGTTTAATATTTAGTTGAATGCCTCCTACCGCTATCGTTTCCATTGCGGTAGGAGGCCCAAAACTATCTCTATTGATTTTCGGTGCTTAGCATTCTCGTGGTTATTGGATTCAAGCTGAGCCGATATCGTTGCACCGCTACACTACTACACCGTTACACCTGTCTGCCTACCGCTATAGCCTATGCAGTGCCAAGCAGGCCGAATCCGAAACTATCTTACATTCAGCAAGTAACTTGACACTTGAGAAGCCGTTCGTAGTGTCAAAAGGTAATTGCCGGCGGCAATATTAGACGGCAGATTGACTTTGCGGGTATTTGCGCCCGCACCATAAACCGACTTCCCAAGGTTAAGGATATTATTTCCCGCAAGGGTGGATAGATTCATTTCTACTTCGCCGCCCTTATCCAGATCAAAGCGAATATCGATGGCCTCCTTAGCCGGATTAGGAAATACGCTCATCGGTATGGGACGATTAGCCACCTGATTAATCCCAATAATTAATCCGGATTTATACTTGGTCACCGATGCAAATGAAACATCCGTGTCAGGATCCACCATATACCCCAAACACCAAAGGCTATTGTCACTGATTAGCTTGACTTGCATTCCCCACGATTCTTTCCAAGGTAATAACTCCGAATAGCTAAACCCGCCGTAACCGAAAGTTTGGTCTAAAGTCCCATCAGGGTTGATACGGCAAAGAAATTCTACATCATAATCCAACGTTCCAGTAATAACTATTTTGCCATCCGGTTGAATGAGGTTAGAAAAAGTTTCTAAATCATATTCCGGAAGTTGGATATAAGATATCCCATCATCTCCAAAAGAAGTATTCAAGCTACCATCCGGATTGAGCTTAACGGTCGCTAAAGAACTAATCTCTCCAAAAGTGGTGTCCAACAGTGTACCACTAATATACATCTCTCCATTAGGTGCTAAACGGCAAAAATCATAACCATCGGTCTCCCATTTATCAATAGGATGACGAACCCAGCCATCTATCCCAAAGGTGGTATCAACTGAACCGTCCATCATCAATCTCAAAACGGCCACCCCGTTATTTTCACCGGAATCATAAATACTACCCATCAATACAATTCTATTGTCTTGGACTTCAATGGAAGGGCTAAAGAAGTTCGTGTAATCATCACCATAACTAATCTGACTAATTCCAAAATTCCCAAAACTCGAATCAACCGATCCGTCTTCATTTAGCCGCATTAATACCAAAGCTTCTTCATCCCACAAGGCATAGGAAAATAACACTTTTCCGTCGGGGAGTACTTTTAGACCAAAGCTATAGTCCAGTGAATTTGTTGATTCAAAGGAAGCATAGCCATTATTCCCAAACGTGCTATCCACAACTCCATTATTATAAAATCTTCTTAAACCGACTTTAGGACCTATATCTTCAAAATTACCCCCGTAAACCAAAAACTTATCCTGACCATAGCGTTCTATATTGTAACCGATAATTTTGGATGGATCATCAATCATTACACTTCCATTTTGTCCAAAATCGGTGATTAGGTGGCCATCTAAATTTATCTTTGAAACCAAGGTTAGTGAAGTATCATCATCGGGTATAGAAATAGTGATGGCTGTTTGATCGTCCAATTCAATCATATCTAGTGCGAAAAAATCTTCATTTAAGTAGATTGTACCATCCGTACTAAAAGTTGAATCAATCGTACCTGCTTGCGCAAAAATGCCTGTCGTAAAAAGATAGGCCAAAAGAAAAGAATAAAGTGTTTTTTTCATTGTTAAATTTTTTAGAGTAACTACTCAAAGGAAATTAATGGACACAATCAGAATAATTGTCCATTATTAGGCGAGATTAGTTTGCGATTAGACAAGGCGAGAAGAGCGATGGTAGCCCGGCTACCGGAGCGATGAACAACGCTGTATAATCACAAAAGAAGCCGCATAAAAAGGACAGTTATTTTGGGCGTATCCCTAAAATAAGCGTATAGCTATTTGAGTGGTTACATAGTAGTAAATAATATTGCAAAGCTAACAAAAAATAGCTGTCCTTCTTATAATTTAACATTATTTAACATTATTTGGAAACCAGGGACTTTGAAGCAAAAAAGATTTTCCCCCGTTTTTTCTTATTGACAATCGCCTTTTTTGACTCAAAAGTCCGAAAAGATACGCCTCCCTAGTCATCATATAAATTTGTGGCTAGTCACCAACAAGCAAAGTTTGAAAATTTCAAAAACTTATCGTACTTTTGCGGGCTATGCGATTAACCAGTCTAAAAATAAAAGGATTTAAGAGTTTTGCGAATGATACCGTGATTAATTTTTCGGAAGATGTCATTGGTATTATTGGCCCAAATGGCTCCGGTAAATCCAATATTGTCGATTCTATTCGATGGGTGCTCGGTGAGCAAAAAAGTAAAGACCTGCGTCTCGATAAAATGGCTTCGGTCATCTTTAACGGTACCAAAAAACGGAAATCATCAGGAATGGCTTCCGTTTCTCTAACTCTGGAGAATACTAAAAATATATTACCCACTGAATATCAGACCGTTACCATCACTCGAATACTCTATAGCAGTGGCGACAGCGAGTATCGGCTCAATGATGTCAAATGCCGCTTAAAAGACATTAATTCGTTGTTTTTGGATTCCGGAATCGGCTCCAATTCTTATGCGATTATATCTCTTTCGATGGTGGATGATTTGTTGATGGACAACAATAACTCCCGTCAGATGATGTTTGAGCAAGCAGCCGGCATCTCCAAATACAAGACCCGAAAGCATCAAACGCTCAATAAATTAAAGAATACCGAAGAAGATTTGTCCAGAATTGATGACTTACTCTTTGAGATTGAAGGCAATATGAAAACCTTGGAGCGACAAGCCAAGCGTACTCAGCGGTTTTATGACATTAAGGAAGCCTACAAAACCAATAGTATTCATTTGGCCATCATGCGCGCCTCTAAATCCAAGGAAGTATTTAAGGATTTAGAACAAAAAATACAGCAAGAAAGTGACTCCCTTATCAAGGTCGAAGCTCAAGAAAAAATGCTGGAAGCCAAGCTCGCCAAACTTCGCAAAGAACAGGTCGAGAAAGAAGCTGACCTTTCGGAAATTCAAAGGGATGCCAATGAGTTCCTTTCCGGAATCAGAAAGATGGAAAACGAAAAGCAAATGGCCGAACAACGGCTCAGCTTTATCCGTGAAAACCACTCTCGACACGAACGACAAATCGCCAATGCCGAAAACCGAATTACCGTCCTGCAAGAAGATATTGCCCGGGATTCTAAGGCTTTGGAAGAGCAATTGGCCATCGAAAAACAACTTCAGGAAGAGTTAGCCGTCATTGACTCTGAATTAAAGAAGGTACAACAAAGTCACCAGGCACTCCAAGTCGGTATGGATGAATTTGTCGAAAGACAGCAAGAATTAGAAAAAAATCTATACGAACTAGAGAAAAAGAAGGCCATCAATTTGAATCAAATTGAAGTTTTACGCAAGGATTTAGACCAAAATTCGAGTGACATCGAAGCCAAAACCGATGAAGGCAAAAATCTACAAAAAGAACTTCGCCTCATCAATGAGCAAATCGCCAAAGCCGAAAAAATAGTCCAAACTCTTTCGAAAAACGAAGAAAAACGTCAGGCTTTACTCGA
>JANTGI010000051.1 GCA_024762995.1 Saprospiraceae bacterium
GAAGGGTGACCATGAAAACAGTTTCGTGGTCGCTCTTTTTTTATGCAAGTTTGTTTCTTTTAAATTATGTACCTAAAAAGTGTTAAAAATTACTTTGCCTTGTAAGGTGTCCATATAAGGTAACTTCGCCTTGCATAGAAAAACTCCAAGATATTAGTCTTGGAGTTTTTTTAGGTATCTATTCAGTAATAAGTGCAGAGAAAATATTTCACAAGTAAGGGCTATCAGCCAAGAAATGCAGAATACATCCACACTAACTTTTCTTGCTCTCTGATATAATCACTCATCAAGGCATTAGTGCCTTCATCGTCTGCTTCTTCGGCCAGTTGCAAAATGTTTCTTTGTAAGAGCAACATTGTTTTGAATGATTTCAAGATATTTTTTACCGCAATTTTACCATCGGTAATATTTTTTTTCTCTTTAAGTTTGGCTATTTCCAGATATTCCGAATAGGCATGAACCGGCTGACCACCTAGAGTAAGTATGCGTTCGGCAATTTCATCAACTTTGAGCAAAAGATCATTGTATAGTTCTTCAAATTTCAGATGAAGTTCAAAGAATTTTTCTCCTTTAATATTCCAGTGATAGCCCCTTGTATTCATGTAGAATACTTGATAATTAGCCAACAATACATTAAGATTATTGGTAAGTTTGGTTGCTTTTTTTTGATTGATTCCAATGGCATTCATGATTTCTTTTTTTGTGTAACTAAACAGTTACTTTTTTGGTGTCTGTTTTTAAAACTGGTTGGGAAAGTGATGTCTTCCTTTGTGATGACGCAAAGGTATAGGGTGTCTAATTATAAATCAAATCAATGTTTTTTATGAAGACATTTGTTGTGTCTATAAGGTGCAGTGGTTAAAGTTTATGATAGACTAAGTGGAGAAAGAAGGGATTAAGCGCCCTTTTCAGAAAATTGACGGATGGTACGGTTAATGATTTGATATAATTCTTTTGGTTTAAATGGTTTGGTGAGATAATCATTCATGCCGGCATTCAAGCATTTTTCTTTTTCGTCATCTGAAGCGTGTGCGGTCAGCGCAATAATGGGCAGATTAGAAGATTTGCGGACGATTTTGGTTGCTTCGATTCCGTCTAGGATAGGCATTTGAATGTCCATGAGTACGAGGTCATAGGCTTTGGACTTCACTTTTTCGATAGCGATTTTTCCGTTTTTGGCGATATCTACTTTGATGTCTCCCCATTTTTCCAATACCTTTTTGGTGGCAATTTGATTGATGATATGGTCTTCTACCAACAAGATATGCATGGGATAGAGTGGTTTGGCACTATTGACGGCGCCTTCTTCGTTGATGACCGCTACGGGTAGAGAGAAGGTAATTTGTGTTTCTTTGGCGTTGGTTTTAAAATTCATATCTCCGCTTAGCCAACTAATGAGCCTTGCGGCAACGGCTAGGTTGGTATCTGCGGTTTCGGTATCTGTCGGATGGGTAGCCGCTTGCGCTAAAAAGGCTTCCGGGTTGGAGAAAATCGTCTTATCCTGCGCAAAAGGAAAGAAAATACCGATGTGAATGGATATTTTAAGGGCGAAATGATTGGCATTTTTCTTTTTACCATCTACCCGGATATGGATGGGCTTATCCGTAATGGAAGATATTTCGTTGAAAGATTGCGTGATATTGAGTAAGATTTGTTGGACTTTGTCCCCGTCAAAGAAGAGGTAGTCCGGCAATTGGCTCACAGGAGGGAAGCTGACTTGTAGTTCACTTTTTTCTTTAATGAGAACAAAGCTTTGTAGATTTTTGAAGAAATTACGCAATCTAATTTGTTGGGGTACGACTTTAAGATTGTCGGCCAGTACGATGGTTGAGTTCAAAAATTGGTGCATCTCATCATTCAAATCATCAAACGAAGACTTCATTCCATTGAGCAAACCCTTTTGTTCATTAGAGACCACCGTTTCTTCAAACAAGAAGAATAAATTGATTAACGACCCCAAATGAGTCCTTACATTGAATCCAAGATGGGACAGCATCTCGCGTTGGAGTTTTTTGCCGTGTCCGGCGAGATGTTGGGCGATGATGGCGGATTGAGATTTGACTTCTTGAGTGATGTCTTGGCAGGTGCCGACCACCACCAAGCCACCGATATGATCAAACATTTGGACTTTCGCTCTTGCTTTTAGGTACTGAAAGCTGTTTTGACCGTTGTTGACCCGGAATATGGTCTCTTGGAGAGCGCCTTGTTTGATGGTTTCCGCAAGGAATTGATTTACCGTAGGGACATCTTCGAAGTACACCATCTCTAAAAAATGCTCTCGGTCATTGATATTGGTGCCTATCGGAAAATTAAAGATGTCATACATCGTATCCGACCAAGTCATTTCGCCGGTTACTATATCTAAAGTCCAATCCCCAAAGCGAGCAATTTTTTGAGCTTCTTTAGAGCGTTTTTGGGCTAAGTCCAGGTCCTTTTTTGCGGAAGCTAAAGACAGATGAAGCTGATGTCGTAAGGGCATATTTCTGACGGCCCTGGCCAATTGCTTGCCGGAGACTTCGGATTTGATCAAAAAGTCCAGAGCACCGGCGCGCAAAACTTGACTAATGATGACTTCATTTTGTATCTTGGAATAGACCAAAATAGGCACGTCTTCGGCCACTTCTTGGATGGTTTTGAAGGTTTTGTAACCTTGATAATTTTCCAGTTCGAGCTCTAAAATAATTAAATCGATATCTTCGCGTTCAAGAATTTTTTCCAATCCAATAGCCGTATGCGCCTGCATGAAGCGAGCGGAAATGTTAAAATCTTCTAAGATTTCTATTGTTTTTTGAGTTTGTCGGGTATCCGAATCAATGACCGCGATATATTGGAGCTCTTTCAAAGTAGTAAATTTAGTGATGTGTGAATGGGGAAGGGGAGGGATACCGTGAAATGGTCACAAATAATATGCCTGAAACCCCTGAGCCTATGCAGGTTTTTCTAACTTTGCGTAATATTTGGCACAAACAAATGATTTAAGCCGGTCTAAAAGGAAAAAAATGAATCAATTAAAGGCTTCTTTTGAGCAATTCCTTACAGAAAATGAGTATCGACTAGAGCCGAAAGGCCTATTTGAACCCATAAATTACATTCTTGGGCTACGGGGCAAGCGTTTTCGGCCCATTTTATTGTTAGCGGCCTATCGAGCCTATCAGGAGGATGTTTCCAAGGCCATGCCGGCTGCGATGGCGATAGAAGTATTTCATAACTTTACGCTGTTACACGATGATATTATGGATGAAGCACCGCTGCGACGCGGGGCCCCGACCGTGCATCAAAAATACGATACTAATACGGCCATTCTTTCAGGGGATGCGATGATGATAAGTGCGTACCAATGGATTGGGCAATATACGTCCTTGCCCCAATTTGCATCAATATTAGCGACTTTTTCCCGGACGGCGTTGGATGTCTGTCGCGGACAGCAGATGGATATGGATTTTGAGCATAGTTGGGATATTACCGTGGATGATTATTTGGAGATGATCAGATTGAAGACAGCGGTCTTGCTGGGGGCTTCTCTAAAAATCGGGGCATTGATTGCCGGAGCCTCTGCTGAAGATGCGGATGGATTGTATGATTTTGGTATTGCTGCGGGGCTTGCTTTTCAAATACAAGATGATATTTTGGATTCATTTGGAGATATGGCATCTGTCGGCAAACAAGTGGGGGGAGACATTATTCACAACAAAAAGACCTTCCTTTTGGTCAAGACTTTGACGCAAGTGGAGCATCCAAAGGACTTGATTGACTTTATGGAACAGACGACCGATGCGCACAAAAAGGTAGATTATGTCAAAAGCCAAATGATTGGCTCCGGGGCGTTAGATGCAGCGGATATGCTCCGGGATGATTATTACGAAAAGAGCTTGAACATACTCGATGAATTGAATATGGCAGATAATCAAAAGGAATTTTTTAGCGAGCTTGCGCTAAAAATGGCGCGACGGATGTTTTGATAATCTTTGGATGAGTAGCTAGGAGAGTCTAATGTATCGTAAATCTATCAGAATAATAAAAAGAGAAGGAAATAAACATTTCCTTCTCTTTTTTCTAAACTGCTTGTCGGTATCTATACCACGATACCGCTATAGAAAGAAACTTTGCCTTAGTTTTTTTCAACTTTCAAGGTTGTAAAGGCATCTCCGGCAGTAATTTGCACAAAATAAGTGCCTTGTGGCATGTCGGTAAACGAAACGGTTTGAACAAAACTAGGCGCCTGAATATATCGGATGGTTTGACCCACAATATTCACTACTCTAATTTCATCGACCTTCAAATCCTTTGTTGCAATCATAAAATCACCACTGGTTGGATTAGGGAAGATATTTATTTTTTGCTGTAAAGCAGGGTTGTTATTGGCTAAAATAATATCAAAATCGGCCGCTGATCTTGGGAGTATTTGGTAGCCATCCGTGTAAGGAGAACTACTGTCATACTGCCCACCTATACCGGTCAAATTAAATTCATAGATAACCGCCATATTTTTCAAGGTGGCATTATTAAAAGCATCCACATCATTATCAATACGCATGATAAGTGTATCGGTACCACCAATCCGCACATTAAATCCGCTGCCGGCATCAGTCCATTCATTCATATCCACCACATGCATATTCTCTAATTTAATAAAGCGTGACTCTGTATCTTCCCCAAGTGCTGTCACAACAGTTGGAGCAAGCAAGGCATTACCCGCAGAGTTTTTAGTAATGGTTGCGGGCTCAAATTGAGTCAAGCCCTTATACTGACCGACTTCTCCAACTACCGTCAACTCATCTCCTTCAGTCACGGTATAACCCAAGTCCATACTTCCATGGCGTACTTGAATACCATCGCCGGCTGCATCAATCAATGTGAATTGAATACCATCCCCACCAATCATATCTACTCCGTAAACCACTCCGGTAATAGAACAAGCCACACCAATTGAATCAGCCACTCCATCCGCATCTTCAGTCGTAATGACTCCAATAGAATATGCCGGAGAACAGGCTACAGTAACATTCACAGTAGCCGTATCAGTTACACCACCGGATGTCACATAATAGTCAAATACATCAACTACATTGCAGCCACCAACAGGCGGAGTATAAGCAATCTTATTATCGGCATTGACTTCTGCGACACCTCCGTTTAAGGGAGTACTTACCACCATAGCGTCAACCGTTCCCGGAATAACATCATTCGCCAACACATCAAATACTGCCGGAACGTCTTTCAAAGTGGCCACGTTATCATCTTCTAAAGCCATGGCGGTCGGGCAGCTAGAAGCGGCTCCCGGATTAGCTTTTAATTCTTTACCACCAATAATTACACCAACGGGAGTCGTAGCGGCAATCCAGTTTCCCGCATCGTTATTATCGGCTTTTACATCACAAAGCACCAATGATGCTCCGTCACCATCGGGTTCTGACGGCCAACCATTACCATCATCATAAGTCAAAGAATCAAGGATTCCGCCGTTGGCATCTTGTAATTCCAAGCGCTCCCCTCCATTGCTTAAGCCTCCACTAGTCCATTCCAAAGGATAAAAACCAAAGACATTAAAAAATGCAGTATCGTTTTTGGCCACGACAACATATTCGCCGTCATTCAAGGTCATTGTAGGAAAAGTAAAGTCAAAACCATCTGTAAATTTCGCTCCGGTCATGATGTAAGCAGAGCCTGTATTATTCAGTACTTCAACATATTCCAACGTATCATCTCCACTCTCCGGTGGATTGTACATAATCTCCGTAATCACAATGTCTTGCGAAAAAGCCACTATTGACAGAAAGGCAAAAATAGCTGTTAAAATCAGTTGCTGGGTAAATCTTTTTTTCATTTTTAAGTTTTTTATTTGAAAACAAACGTTTGCACTTTGACTATTCTCCTTTCGGGAAAAAAGCAAAATCACCTAAGATATTAGGCCAGTTACAAATATATAAGGATTGACACAAAAAAGGCGCTTTTTCGGCCACCAAATATCATTATTCTATTATCTTTACGTAAAAATAACGTAACCACTCCCGGCGAGTACTGACCACAGACCTATGAATAAATTTTTCTTCTTCTTCCTATTGCTCTCTTTCTTTTGGGCTTGCGCCAATGAGACCAAACCCACCGGCACACTTCCCAAGGAGTCCGAAGTAACGAACCCTATCGCACCACTTAACCCCAACGGGGATAGTGAACTCGCTTTGTTAATGAGAAAAATGGAAGCACATTGGAAAGAAACCAGAAAAATTCTAGAAGATGGTCAGTCTATTGGCGAAATACCCCAATTTGGCAACATGCTCACCGCCACGCCTACAGATGAGAGTATGAAAGATGAAAACTTTGAAGGCTTTGCAAGAGCCTATCTCAGCCAAATCAACGCCCTAGGTCAAGCCAATCCGGAAGCCCAAAAACAAGCTTACAATAATGTCGTTAATGCCTGCATTGTATGCCACGAAAATAGCTGTAGCGGCCCAATTCCCAGGATTAAAAAATTGCTAATTTCAGAGTAATTGACCAAAAACAAAAGGCTATGCTCCTTCTAGGGAGCATAGCCTTTTGTTTTATGAAATCATGGATTATCAAAAATTCCAAGTAAATCCGCCCCTAAAAGAAAACGGCTGTTCCAAGGAATTTTCGGGTACATTAAAATTATAGAGAACCATTATTTCATAGCCACCGGAATTATAGCCGGCTCCGACATAGAGATTATCCCGCTGCACTTTATCTGTCAGCACACTTCCATCTCTGTCCACCACTAAAAGGCTTCTTGAATCTATAAATGCTTGTTTTTTCCACTCTAATTCGTATTCAGCATGTAAAAAAAACTGCTGCAAGAACTTAAGCCGGGTAAAAGCAGAAGTGGTATATGATGGCAAGCTCACCCGATGATTTTGCCCATCTGAACCCAGTCCCTTCAAGCTTACATAGGTATAACCAATCCTTGGTCCGACCGAAAAAGGGGTGTCTTTAATCTTGAATCCCATCATGGGGGTCAAGCCAATAATAAATTGGGAGTAAGTATTACCCCCGCTAAAACCCAGTTGCACATTACCTCCATACCAAACTTGTTCCCTCCAAAAGTCAGAATTGGAAGATTCTTTGGATTTTTTCTTAGGTGTTGTTGTTCTATGTTTACCGGTTGATCTTCTATGTGTTTGCGCAGAAGCATCTTTGGCGACAAAGAAAAACAAACCAAAAACCAGTAGGAGTAACCAATTATTTTTCATAAATCTGTATTTTTTGTTTTTCATTCAGACAAAACTAAGGAACAAGGTGAAAACCGAGTGTTTTGGACTTTTATTCCGATTATGTCCCTAATACTTGGTTGCCTTTTGGACGTTCAAGCATTGTCTTATCCGGATATTATGTTGTAAAACCATCAAATAGGATGGATATTGCCTGTTTTACGTCTGAGAAGTCTTAAAGTTTTCTTAAAAAAAAGGGCTTGGTAAGTATTTACCAAGCCCTCTTATCAAGTTATCTAAAAAGAGAAGAATCTCTAAAGATTAAAAGTTTACTTTCATACCAAAGTTAAAGTTTCTGCCCCAAGTCCAAAAACCTTTGAAATCATCTTTATCATTTCCCCATCCTTCTACAGGGGTAAAGACATTAGTTAGGTTATATCCTTGAACATAAACTTTAGCATCTAGATCCTTTGTCAAGTTAAAGTTATAAGAAAAATTGGCATTGAAAGATCCGTATGAAGGCAATTGATACACATCTTTTCTTTTGTCTTCTGAATTGACTCCGGCAACTTCAAACTTAGCAAATAATCTGTCATAGTAGATATATTCAGCGCCAAATTCAAAATTACCGACATGATAGTTAAAGAAACCACCGTATTGAGATTGTGGCTGGTCACCGACATGTAAACCATCAGCGAATACAGAAACCGTATCCTTTACTTCTCTAGTTTGTTCATCATAAATAGTTGCATCAAAGTCACCTTTGTAGGTAAAAGAACCTACAGAAGCAATAGCTCCGAGCTCAACAGTCTTGGAAACATTGGTTTTTAGCTCCAATTCCAGACCTTGGTGAGTTTGGTTTTTGATTTGGAAATAAGCAGTCACCCCATTAGGGTTTTGTGAAGTTCTAACATATTGTTTGACCCATCTGTCATTCCATTTTGTCATGAAACCATTCAAATTAACCTTGATGCCTTTCATGTTTAATCCATAACCCGCTTCAAAACCAATAACTTTTTCGTTTTGCAAATTTGGATTAATGGTATTGCCATAATTGATATAGACAAAATTATGGAAAGGAGCACGAGAATAATAACCGGTGTTAAAAAAGATATTATTATGCTCATCTATCTTATAATTCAATCCGGCCTTTGCATTGTATCCCAATATAGAAACACCTTCCGCTTTTAAGTCGCCACGTCCTCTAGCAAAGTTGTATCTGTCTTCACGTCCAAACCAAGAATTGGATACAGACCCACCGATAAATGCAGAAATCGCATCATTAGAGTATTCTGCTTGCGCAAAAAGTCCACCATAAGTAACAATACCATCATTATCATAAGCAATTCTGTCGCCTACTTTTGCTTCAGGATTTACTTTGTCTTTCCAGAATTTGGCACCTAATAAATCTCTTACTTCACGGTAGTGTTCTCCTTTGTAGTGACGAATATCCAAACCAGAAGTTAACTCTACATTATCATTAAGAGTTGTTTTTAAGGTGGACAAAACACCGGTCCAGAAGTGATTATTCATAGAGTTTCTCATGATCAAATAAGCGCCGTCAGAAGCTAAGCTATCAGGAATATTGCTGTTCAAATCAAGAGCATGATCCCAATTTCTTTGGCCTAAAGCATTTTGGCCGGGTCCATACTTGATAGGGCTGCGTCCTAGGATTCCGGATCCACCACCGCTACCAAAAGAGATATAAGCTGAAGTTGCTAAGAAATTCTTTTCATTTACTGTCCAGTAGTGATTTAAGGCAATTTGTGGTTTATGATAAAAGTTGTTTCTTTCATTCAAAAACTCACCGGCTGCATACCCCCAGTTTGGGTTGTATTTAGCACCATTTTGCTCTGCTTGCGCAAAGGATTGTGCAGAATACTTGGAGTTGTCTCTTTGTCCGTGCTTTTGTGGAGCTCCAATAACGGTAAATTGAAGCTTGTGACTCTCATTGATTTGTTTGGCAATACCTAAGTAGTAAGACCAAGCATCAATGTAAGTTCCATCAACATAGCCGGTACCGGATGTACGCGAACCAACCGCTGTTACTGCTAATCCATTGTCCATCAGGCCACTACTAAGAGAAACAATTGTTTTCTTTTGACCATAGGAAGACATTTCTTGTTTGACAGAGCCGCCTTTGGTAGCATCTGTTGACTTTGTAATGATGTTCATTGTCCCACCTACGGAGTTGATGGCCAGTTTTGAAGCACCAAGTCCCCTTTGTACTTGCATTGTACGAGTAGCATCACCTAAGCCTGCCCAGTTAGACCAATAAACCCAACCGTTTTCCATGTCATTCACGGGTACACCGTTAATTAAAACAGCGATGTTTCTTTGGTCAAATCCACGAATATTAATTCTTGAATCACCAAATCCACCCCCACTTTTTGTGGCATAGACACTTGGAGTTGAATTAAGGATTTCGGGTAGCTCTCTTGCGCCCAATTTTGCTTCCATTTCGGCAGAGCTTATCGTAGAAACCGCAACCGGAGTTCTTCTGTTTACAACGACAGATGCAACTACATTAATCTCTTCTAAGCCAATAGCATCAGATTCAAGTCCTATCGTACCTAGATCAGTATTACCATTACCAACAGTAACGACCTTTTCAATAGTGACATAGCCCAAATAGGACATTTCTACAGTGTATTCTCCAGCTTTAAGATTTGTGAAGGAAAAAGATCCATCAAAATCCGTCACCGTACCTTTGTTAGTGTTTTTCAGGTAAACCGAAGCACTAATTAAGGATTCGTTTGTTTCCGCATCTACTAAAGTACCCGAGATGCTTCCTTGTGCAAACATCGTCGCCGTACCAAATAGCATTGCAATAACGTAAAAAAGTTTTTTCATTTTTGAAAAGTTTAAGTGAAAAATGAGTGAAGAAAAATTTTGCCTTTGTTCTGGGACTTCAAATTTTTGGCAAAGGTAGCAAAATCACCCTGATAAGTTTGATTTTAGGGCAATCTTTACATAGAATTAATTTATAAAAAGCCTGTTCGCTTGGCACATTTAGGATAAACAATTGATTTCCAATACTTACGTTATATTTAAAAAAAACAAATGTAAACCCTTGGTGCTGTTCATTTTATAAATTTTACCCTTCAACTGACATTTATTGACACTTTCAAGGTATAGAGTAGGGCAATATTTCTATCTTTGACAAAAGTAATTCCCCGATTATGAAGCAATTTGTATGGATTTTAGTGATTTCGGCCTTTTTTGCGCAAGCATGTGCCTATACTATCAAAATCAAAGATGGTCAAACGGCTTTCGACCAAAAGCAATATGCCGTTGCGATTCCCTTCCTGAAAAAAGAGTTCAATAAGACTAAATCTCCCGCAAAACAGGGAAAAATTGCCTTTATGCTCGGTGAATCTTATCGTATTACGGGGCAACCGGCGACCGCTGCGGATTGGTTTGCGAAAGCTTACGCCAAAAGTTACGGCCCGGATGCTTTGAAGGCTCAGGCGCTTGCGCTAAAACAGAAAGGGGATTACGAAATGGCCATGGTCGCTTTTCAAGAATTGGGCCGTGAAATCGGCAGCCCGTACGAATATCGACGTGAAGTCAACGCCTGCCAAGATGCCATCGACTGGCTAAAAACAGAGAAAAAACAAGGCGTTACCATCGAAAGACCGGATTTTAACTCTTCAAGTAATGATTTTGCGCCGGCCATCTTCAAAGATGACCAATTGGTCTTTGTCTCTGATCGCAATGCCGCCACCGGTGACAAAAATTATGCGTGGACAGGGCGCAAGTTTACGGACTTATTTGTCCAAAAAGACGGGGTAGTTGCTCCATTTGACCCTAGTTTGAACACGCCGTTTAATGAAGGGCCGGTGTGTTTTAATCAAGATTTTAGTGAGCTAATACTCACTCGATGTGACCAAGAAAACGATAAAACCATCAATTGCCGTCTTTTTTCCTGTAAATGGGATGGTGCTCATTGGTCTGCGCCTATTCCGCTTGCTTTCCAAGAAAATGGAAATAATTACATCCATCCGGCCTTATCCAAAGATGGCAATACCCTTTATTTTGCGTCTGACCACAAAGACGGCTGGGGAGGATATGACCTGTATTTTTCCGAAAGGACCAACACCGGCTGGTCGCCCCCCCAATTGCTCAGCCGAATCATCAACACGATCGGCGACGAAGTATTTCCCACTTTAGAAGAAGATACCTTGTATTTTTCGTCCAACTATCTCGGTGGAATGGGCGGATTAGACCTTTTTAAATCCACCAAAACCGGTCCCAATCAATGGACTCCACCCAAAAACTTAAAATCTCCTATTAACTCGCCGGGTGATGATTTTGGGCTGGTGGTCACCCAAACCGGCAATGGCAAAGACTTCCTAAAAGAAGGCTATATTTCTTCCAATCGGAATGGACAAGACGACATTTTGTTTTTTCGCAAGAAAACCGTCCCCAAGCCGCCGGTAGAAAAACCAAAGGAAATTACCTATAAAAACTTCCTAAAAGTCATTTCCCTAGAAAAAATATATGCGGATCCCGACAATCCTTCCAGCAAAGTCCTAGGTAGAAAACCATTGGCGGAAGTAGAACTCACCATTTTTGACGGTAAAAACACCCAAAAGGTCACCACCAATGAGTACGGGGAGTATGAATTTGAACTCGGAAAGGATGTGGATTATAGTTTTACCGGTTCCAAGCCTGATTTTTTGAAAAATATGGTCACTTATTCTTCCAAAGGATTTGGCAAAGATCCGGAGAATCCGGTTCAACATTATGAATTGGAGTTGGTATTGGATAAGATTTTCAAGAATAAGGAAATTCGATTGGAAAATATTTACTACGACTTCAACAAGTGGGATATTCGGGAAGATGCGAAGCCGTCGCTAGACAAATTAGCGGCCATGCTCCTTGAAAATCCGGACATCAAGATCGAATTGGCTTCGCATACCGATTGTCGCGGCGGAGAAAAGTACAATCGTGAGCTTTCGCAAAAAAGAGCCGACAGCGCCATCTCCTATCTCATCTCCAAGGGAATTGATGCCACCAGATTGGTCGCCCGCGGCTATGGCAAGTCTCAACCGGCAGTGAATTGTGTCTGTAGCAAATGCACCGAAGAAGAACATCAATTTAATCGGCGTACCACTTTTAAGATATTATAAACCTGTGCTGATGATTGGCCAATCGGTAAGGATAGTCCGGTCAACTGAAGGTCGTCGATAAAAAAAAGCGACCTTCCTTTCGGAAAGTCGCTTTTGAAGAGGTGACGAGCGGATTTGAACCGCTGTAGGAGCTTTTGCAGAGCCCAGCCTAACCACTCGGCCACGTCACCAAAATATGGACGGCAAAGGTAAGCCGTTTTTTATTAAACTGCCAAAAATTATTCCAATTTTAATAAACTTCCCGAAAGATTTGGCTGTAAAGCAGTAGGGTAAAGAGAGGGTGGGGGATTTTAGAGCGCAAAACTTTCCCCACAGCTACAAGAGCGGGAGGCGTTGGGGTTATTGAAATAAAAACCCTTGCCATTTAGGCCACCGGTATAGTCCAAGGTAGTGTCAAAAAGATAGAGAAAACTCTTGGCATCGGTCACAATTTTGATTCCTTTATCTTCAAAGACTTCATCCCCTTCTTGTGGGACATTATCAAAATCCATCTTGTAAGATAAGCCGGAGCAACCGCCACTTACCACGCTTACGCGCAAAAAATAGTCCCCATTCAGGCCTGTTTCCTGCTTTAGGGCTTCTAGTTTTTCTTTGGCAATGTCAGAAATATAAATCATGATTAATCTTCCGCATTTTTGGCTTTGTAATCTTCTATGGCACCTTTGATGGCATCTTCGGCCAGTACAGAACAGTGGATTTTTACCGGCGGTAAAGCCAATTCTTCCACAATGTCCATATTGTCAATATCCAATGCTTCATCAATGGATTTGCCTTTGAGCCATTCGGTTGCTAAGGAAGAGGAAGCTATCGCTGAGCCACAACCAAAGGTCTTGAATTTGGCATCTTCGATAATTCCTGTTTCTTCGTTCACTTGAATTTGTAGGCGCATCACATCCCCACATTCAGGTGCTCCTACAAGCCCTGTTCCCACATTTTTTTCGTTCTTATCGAGTGTTCCCACATTTTTTGGGTTCTCAAAATGGTCGATAAGCTTTTCTGAATAAGCCATAAAAATTGTTTTTTACTGTTCGGCGCGTCAATGAAGAATCTTTTTGATTATCCTTGCCAAGACGCTATTATCTAACTACAAAAATACTAAAATTGTTTATTTAAAACAAGTCTAAATAAGGATTTAGTCGAAAATAGTAGATTCTTAGTCGTTTAGGGTAGGATAAAAACAAAATAGCCGTCATTTTCGTAAGGAAAATCCCATGATAACAGAACAAATCTAAGTGTTTAGGTGCGTCTGTCTTCAGGCCCCAAATAGGCAGGTATATCTAAACAGTTACCATTTTGGTCACTTTTTGGGCGACGACTTAGATTGTATTTCTAAAGCCTTAACTTTGCACCATGAAAAAGAATCAAAGCCTTTTACTTAAAGTAATTACCATTCTCATCGTCTATTTTGCCTTGTATTACTACGGCGGGACGTTGGGACGTCAAATATTGTATCCGGTGACACTCTTTGTGACCTTTTTACATGAATTCGGTCATGCTATGGGGGCCATTTTAACGGGTGGACATGTCAATGCACTCCAAATTAACACCAATGGCAGTGGTTTTACGAAGACTACCGGAGGGAATCCGGGCATCATTTTGATGGGGGGATACATCGGAAGTGCAATTTTGGGCAACCTGTTGTTTTATATTGGAGCGAGGAAACAGAAATGGGCAGGTGCAACCTTGGGGATTGTCGGTATTTTAATGGCGATTACGGCCTTTGTGTGGTTCAACTCTATGACAAGTACGGTTATTCTTTTGTTGTTTGCGGCGGGTGTTTATGCTTTGACCCAATATACGCACTGGGAAAAGGAGATTTTGATGTTTTTCGGCTTAGCTGCGGTGCTTTACATCATTCAAGATTTTAATGTCGGGCCTAGTTCTGACTTGCGTAAATATGCGACCACTTTGGGATTGTTTTCCGCCAATGTTTGGAAGTATATTTGGCTGGGTGTTGTGGTGTTTATCTCGTTTGTCAATCTACGGGTTATTTTGACTCGCCGATAAGATTGCGAAGTATGACGGTGTAACGGTTTAACGGTGCAACGGTGTGACGGTTTAACGGTGTAGCGGTTTAACGGTATGGCGGTGTAGCGGTGTGACGGTGTATTGGTTTAACGGTATGGCGGTCTAGCGGTGTGACGGTTTAACGGTGTCGCCACGACAAGTTTTTTAGTGCCGTTTGAAGCCGAATAAATGAATGTCTGCTTGATAGAGCCAGGGGCTTGTTGCTATAGATTTTTTAATTGCTCATCAATCTTGGCTTTCAGATCATCCGAAAATTCCTTTTGATTCTTTCCTTTCATGAAGGCAAAATCAGTCAAATCTATCTGGGTTTCGTTATTGTTGACGACCACATTTAGGAATAGGGCGGTGCCTGCTGCTTCAAATTTTTCGGCCGTTTCAAAATTGGGTTCTTCATCCACATTCAGGTTGTTATAGGTAATCGTGCCGTCCTTAAGTTCTTTGGGGAAATAGGTGTTTAGCGTGTATTTTGTATTGGCTTCGATGGCATTACACGTGACACACCGATGGGTTGAATAAAATTCCATCACTTCTATTCTGTTTTTTGTCGGAGCCGGAGTGGTCGCGGCGGTTTCTGTGGCCGCAGCGGCATCTGCTTGCTTCGCCTGAGTGGTATTATTTGCGCAAGCGAAAAAAGAAAACGCTAAGGCTAAATAGAAAAATGTGGTCAATGATTTCATCTTTTTACATTTTTGGGTGAATGAGTTCGGGAAAATCCCTTTTGAATGTCTTGTAAACCGGTAACTGTTTTAGTCAATAAGGGTAAAGTTACAGAAAATATCCTATCTTACTTGACTTTGTTTGTATAACAGATTGCACAAAAACAATATTCCAGACTGGGCCAGTGTTCGTCATAACCTGCTATGCCTCCAAAATCCGCCTTGATTAAGAAAAAATTTGAAGCCTATTTTTTAGACAATGATAACTACTAGGTATTTCAAATTTTCTCTTACTCTGCGTTGGTTTTTCCAACATAGCTTGCTATGACTTGCAGTTGGGGTATGCTTTTATCCCGCCACTACGTTGCGGGCTACAAAGATGTCACTCCTATGGAGCTTGAATTGACCGAAATCTTGAAAAAGGTGCAATAAGTTATGCTCACCTTGATTTTCTGTATTCATTTCGTGGCACTTTGATTAATCTTTATCCTTGGTTAGCAGCAATCTGAGTTGAAGTCACCGATAACAAATAAACTGGCCGTATCTCCTTTCGTCGGAAATTTCTTGGCCACCCATTTGACCAATCCGTCTTTCATGTTATAGACATTCTCGTAGCCGGCATTCATCAAGAAATAGGTCGCTTTTAGGCTTTTTGTGCCTGTTTTGTCCACAAAGACGACGTCTTTGTCTTTGGGAATTTCATGGATTCTTTCTTCTAGCTGGTCTAAAGGGATATTTACGTAATTGGGTACGTCAAAAGTCACGGTTTTCACTTCTTTTGGACTACGTACATCGACAATTAAGGCTCCTTCTTTTATTTTTCCCATGGTGGTGGTCGGGCAAATTTCTTTCGCTGGTTTCATTTTTTACGTTATTTTCTGAGTTGATTAATTTGGCGTCAGTCGGTGCTACTTTGCTGAATTATTGGGTGAGCAATTCTATGACTTCGTCTTTAGAAGGCACTCTTCCTTTGACGGTTATTTCTTCATCTATGACCAATACCGGCGTGGAAAGTACATTGTACTCCATTATTTCCATAATATCTTCGACCTTGATGACATCGGCATTGATGTTTTTTTCTTGGACGACTTCTTCGACTAGGTTAATGGTGCGTTTACATTTAGGGCAACCGGTCCCCAAGATTTTAATTACTTTTTTACTCATGTTCATTTTGTTTATCGTCAATAAGCGATATTGTTAAAAAATGTTTTGGCGGTTTGGGCTAAATGACTTGCTTTATTTGTCGAAAAATTGTTTGGTTCATTGCTCTAGGAGAAGCATTATTTGTCAAAAAATTCAGCAAATAAGGTTTTGGCTTGCTCCCAAACTTCCTTGTTGATGCAGTATTTAATCTTTGGCGGCTTTAATTCACCTTGGATTAAACCTACTTTTTTCAGTTCTTTAAGATGTTGAGAAACAGTGGATTGAGCCAAGGGCAGGACATCTACCAAGTCGCCCGTAAAGCAGCAGGCTTCGGTCTCCAAGTACTGCAAAATAGCAATACGCGTTGGATGTCCCAGTGCTTTCGCAAAAAGAGCCAAAGCTTCGGTGGTTTCCTGATACTCAATATTTTCTATGGTTCTTTTCATATCTAATCGCTAAATTACGATTGATTTTTGTTAAATGCAATTTTTGTGCTAGTTTTTAACAAAAAATTAGGTAATTGTTTAGGGTACTTCTGTTTTTAGGCAGAAAATAGGCATTTTGTGAATTTGCACCTACCTACAGGGGTAGGCAGGTGCAAAAAGGGCATTTTAAGGCAAAAACCTGCCCTACCTAAATAGTTAGAAAATTAGCATTAAGCGACAAAACGGAATCAAAAGCTTAAGATATCTGGAAGATTTCAAACCTACTCTTGTGCCCTTGTTTACTTTACAGGGCCGCAAAAACCTGCTCCGCAATTTCCAATTCTTCATTGGTGGGGATGACTAGGATTTTGACTTTTGAAGTGGTGCTTTCGATGGAACGGATGGACTTTGAGCGGACGAGATTTTTGTCAGGGTCTAATGAGATGCCCAAAAAATCTAAGTCGGTACAGACTAATTGGCGGATGACATCGGAGTTTTCACCAATACCGGCAGTAAAAATAAGGGCATCCAAACCATTCATGATGGCGGCATAACTCCCAATGTATTTTTTGATGCGATAGGCATTCATGGCCAAGGCTAATTGAGCCATTTTGTTCCCTTTTGCGGAAGCGGCTTCAATGTCTCGCAAATCATTGCTGCCGGTTAAGCCTAACATGCCACTTTTCTTTTGCAAAATAGTGGAGATTTCTTCGGGTGTATAGCCTAAGTGTCGCTGCAGGTACAATACCACCGATTGGTCTATATCTCCACTGCGTGTCCCCATAATCAAGCCGTTCATCGGGCCGAAACCTAGTGAATGGTCAATGCTTTTTCCGTCTTGGATGGCGGTCATGCTGCATCCGTTGCCTAAATGGATGCTGATGATTTTGGTATTGGCTTTCGCTAAAAATTCAATGGCTTTTTTGGCCACATATTGATGGCTGGTCCCATGAAATCCATACAAACGGATATGGTCTTTTTCATAAAAATGATTAGGGATGGCGTATCTGTGCGCCACTTCGGGGATGGTTTGGTGAAAAGCGGTGTCAAATACCGCCACTTGTTTGGCTTTCGGAAATACTTTTTCGGCTACTTCGATGCCCGCTAGATTGGGCGGATTGTGCAAGGGGGCTAAGGAAAATAAATCTTTGATGACCTTTTTTACCTTCTCTGTGATGAGTGTGGTTTGCACAAAATAGCTTCCACCATGGACGACTCGGTGTCCTACAGCTTCGATTTCGTCGGCAGACTTTAGCATACCTATTTGAGAATCCAGGATGAAGTCAGCGACCATGTTTAAACCAGTAGTGTGGTCGGGAATGATGGATTCTTGATTAATCCTATGGCGCTCTGTCTGGTAATGAATCATGCCCTTTTCTTCGCCTATGCGCTCGACTAATCCTTGGCAAATGACCTTGTTGTCAGGGATTTGGATTAGTTGGTACTTGATGGACGAACTTCCGGCGTTTAGGACAAGGATTTTCATTTTTTATTTGTTTTTTTGCAGCGATTTTTTGGTTGAATTTTTTTAGTGAATGGTCATCCTGTGGGGAGAAAGGTTGTGTGGTCCCTATAGGTTGGCCTGCGCTTGTATGGCGGTGATGATGACCGTATTGTAAATGTCATCTATCAAACATCCGCGGCTCAAATCGTTAACCGGTTTGTTTAACCCTTGCAACATGGGGCCGATAGCAATGGTTCCGGTTTCTCGCTGTACGGCTTTGTAGGTGTTGTTGCCGGTGTTTAAGTCGGGAAAAATCAATACGCTGGCTTGACCGGCTACTTCTGAATCGGGCATTTTGTTGCCGGCAATGTAAGGGTCAACAGCGGCATCGTATTGGATTGGGCCTTCGATTTTTAGGTCGGGGCGCAATTTTTTGACCAATTCGGTGGCTTCTCGGACACGTTCTACATCTTCACCGATGCCCGAATGCCCAGAAGAATAGGATAGCATGGCAATTTTGGGTTCAATTCCAAAGGCTTTTGAAGAATCTGCCGATGAAATGGCAATTTCTGCCAATTGTTGGGCATTTGGATTGGGATTAATGGCACAATCTCCAAATACCGACACTCTGTCTTCTAAGCACATAAAGAAAATCGAAGAGACCACCGATACGCCCGGCTTGGTTTTGATAAATTGTAAGGCCGGCAAGATTGTATGTTGAGTGGCATGTTTGGCTCCGGATACCATCCCGTCCGCATGACCTTTATACACCATCATGGTGCCAAAATAGGACACATCGAGCATCTTGTCTTCGGCGATGGCCATGTTGACTTTTTTGTGCTTCCGCAATTCGTAAAACGTTTTTACGTAGTCTTTAAAATGGGGAGAGTCTATCGGGTTGATGATTTCTACTTTGGCCAAGTCAAATTTTAGGCCGATCTGTTTGACTCTTTTTTGGATTTTGTCCTTTTTTCCCAAAATGGTCAGATCAACTACATTTTGATTAATCAGTCTGGCAGCGGCAGTCAATATCCGATCATCATCGCCTTCTGGCAAAACGATACGCTTTTTTTCCTTTTGTGCCCATTTCAGAAGATTGTATTGAAACATTCTTGGCGTAATTCCTTTCGGCTCAAAAGTGATTAAAGCTTTCGCTAAATTTTCACTGTCCACGTATTTGTCGAAAGACTGAATGGATAACTGAATTTTTTCTGTATTGGACGCATAAATTTGGGGATGAATCTTACTCACTTGTTGGGCGCAAGAGTAGGTATCGGCTTTCGCCAAAAGGATGGGTAATTTGATGGGGAGTCCATCCGCTAATTGGACGACGGCAGGCTCCGGCACTAATCCACCGGACAAAATAATTCCCGCAAGGGCAGGGTAATTGCTGGAAATATTGGCCTGCAAAGCACCCATCACCAAGTCCGCTCGGTCACCCGGCACGACAATCAAGGTGTTTTTTTTGAGCCTTGGCAAGAAGTTACGCAATTGCATCGCTCCGACAATGGTATGCGAAATTAGATTATTCAACTCTTTTTCTTCGCCAAAAAGGACTTCGGCATCCAGTTCTTTGATGACTTCTTTGATGGTTGGATTGCCTAGGTTGTCAATTTTTGGAATAACATTAATCAGGACATCTTTGCCCATTTTTTGGGTAAGATTCTCTTTTACCCAGTCGATATTTTCGGGTTGTACCATATTGGCGACAATGGACAAGACCCGGACATCATTTTCTTCAAACATATCATAGGCGGCCGCCATCTCATTGATGAACTCATCCATGGTCTTGCCGGTACCTTTTTCTACAAGGATGGCCGGAATCCCTAGGTTTTTGGCAATATCGGAGTTGATTTCCAATTCGACGGAAGTCCCTTCGCCGGAAAAATCGGTGCCTTCGACCAGCACAAAGTCGTATTTTTCTTCGAGTGCCTTATATTTTTCGATGATTTTGTCAAGGACTTCATCAATTTTGCCTGCATGTTTTTTTTCAAGGACTTCGCTTTTTGTGAAAGCATAAGCATCTTCACAAGCAATGTCCAAGTTGAAATAAGTGCGCATCGTATTGATGTGATTGTCCCGCTCTTCGCCTTGAAAATCACTGATGATGGGCTTAAAGTAGCCTACTTTGGCGACTTTCCCCAACAACATACGCATCAAGCCTAGTGAAATGATGGATTTACCACTTCCGTGCTCCATGGTGGCGATATATACTGCTTTGCTCATTTTCTATTTAGGTTTTTGGTGTGTTGTACACCTTTTTGTAGTTTGACGGTGCAAATATATACGTAAAACAATCCGAAAATGATGTTTTATGTCATTGTTTGATTTAACGTGGGTCTCCCGTTGAATTGAAGTCCTGAAAACCAAATAATTTTCAGTCAATCTTCCGAGATGGACTTTATTAGCAGACTTAGAGTTACAATAAAATAAATATGTTTGTAAGCAAATTGTTATGTTTTAGGGATTTATAATTTGTGAATTTTTCTTATTTTATTTGCACATCAAACATACTAATATGAGCAAAAATATCAAAAATCCGCATGATAAGTATTTCAGGGCGGTGTTCTCCAATAAGACTATTACAGTAGATTTTTTGAAGGGATTTTTACCAAAGAAGTATTTGGAAAAGCTTGATTTAGACT
>JANTGI010000052.1 GCA_024762995.1 Saprospiraceae bacterium
TGCTTCTGAATCTCGTCAGAATGAACGACCGATCCCGCAGGGTCAAGCCCGGCAGCGGCTTGAAGGGAAGAGAACGGCAGTAGCCGGGTGGCAAAAATAACGTTAAATGCTTGCATTCACGAATACCATCGAAAATAAAAGAGTCATGAGTAATTGCAGTTTTGCCGTTACCGATAGACCACTGACTAAAGCACTAGCCCCAAGTAGTCACCGTAATATTCCCAAACTATTGGTAATAAAGGCGAAACAAAAGCATGGAGTGCCTTTTTGACCACGGTTTTGGGACTAAATATTCGAAATCAGGTTCCAGAGATACAGTCAAAAAAAAGCTCCATCCATCATATTACAGTAGATAACCCAAAAATTTCCTTTCGAGATTCTTGGGTTTTTGGTTCGTTTTGGCCTGCCCGACGCCGAAGCTGTTTAGCGCGGCAGGCGGGGCTAAGCCAAAATGAACAACAAGCAATTTCGATTAAATTTAATGCAACTCAGCGAAAAAACTAACTTGCATTAATTTAGAAAACATCCATGATTATTGGAGTTTTATATCCATTTTGGGGTAAATCTTGACCGAACCATTGACTTAAGAATAAACCGGAAGCTAATTCTATTTAAATAGATGAACTCTATATGAATATAAAAACAATCAATTGGATTGATATTTTTTAAACCCTTAACTTTGCACCATCAATTTTTCCGAAAGGAATCACAAAAAAAAGAAATGATGGAAACACAAGAGAAAGTAAATGTAATGCCAAGAATAGGGGATATGGCTCCTGATTTTACGGCAAAAACCACTAAGGGAGAAATAAAATTTTCCAATTATGCGGAGGGCAAATGGGTTATCCTATTTTCGCATCCGGCAGATTTTACACCGGTTTGTACGACGGAGATGAGTGGTTTTGCCTTGCGGAAAGCTGAATTTGAAGCACTAAATACAGCATTGATGGGATTAAGTATCGATAGTGTTCATGCGCATCTGGGCTGGGTCAACAATGTGAGAAATACGACCGGAGTCTATTTTGATTTTCCAATTATTGCGGATATTGATATGAAGGTGTCCAAATTATACGGTATGCTCCAGCCGAATGAAAGCGAAACGGCAGCGGTGAGAGCGGTATTTATTATTGATCCGGCAAAAAAGATTCGTTTAGTCATGTACTATCCACTGAATGTGGGCAGGAATATGAATGAAATTTTGCGTGCTTTGGAAGCGCTACAAACATCCGATAAATATGGAGTGGCGATGCCTTTGGATTGGAAGAAAGGAGATAAAGTAATCGTTCCACCACCCCAAAACTTAGAAGAGATGGAGCAGAGATTGAATGATACAACTTGTGAGCGGACAGATTTTTATCTCTGTAAGCGGGAGTTGTAGGATTTATTTCATCAACTGATAAACCAATAGCGCCGCAAGGTAGGCGAATCCGGTCATGAAAAAGAACTGCAAGGCCGGCCATTTCCAGCTGTTGGTTTCTCTTTTGACGACCGCTAAAGTGCTCATACACTGCATAGCGAATACATAAAAGATGAGCAAAGAGAAAGATGTGGCAGTGGTGAAAACCAACTGCCCATCTTGGTTTCTATAGTTGGATATCTTTTGACGTAGGCTTTGTTGGTCGGCATCTTCACCAAGACTATAGATGGTGGACATTGTACCGACAAAGACTTCTCTGGCAGCAAAGGAGGTCAATAAGGCAATGCCTATCTTCCAGTCGTAGCCCAGTGGTTTGATGGTTGGTTCAATGAATTTGCCTAACCTGCCGGCATAAGAATTTTCGAGTCGATAGGAAGCCACAAGGTTGGCCGTTTGGGATGGGGTCAAGTGAGTTTCTTGGGCGGTTTGGCGGGCAAGTGTCTCCGCATTGGACATGGAATCCTTCGGGCCATAACTGGCCATTGCCCAAATAATGATGGAGATGACCATAATGATTTTTCCCGCTCCAATCACAAATGAGCTGGTTTTTTCCCAAATCCCTAAGAATATATTGCGCCAGACCGGAAGGCGATAAGAAGGCAGTTGCATGGCTAAAAAACCTTTTTCGTCGGTTTTGATGAGATATTTTAGCGCAAGCCCACCCAATAAGGCGGCCATAATTCCTAATGTATATAGGCCGGTAAAAGCGAGACCTTGCAGGTTAAATCCCCAATAATATTTTTCGGGAACGGCAATGCCTACCAATAGGACATAAACTGGCAAACGCGCCGAGCAACTGATAAACGGAACCGTTAAAATCGTCGTCAATCGCTCTTTCCAGTTGCTTATCGTCCGAGTGGTCATAATGGCCGGTATCGCACAGGCACCACCGGAGATCAAAGAGACTATGCTACGACCACTTAGACCAAAGCGCTGCATCAGACGGTCAAATAAAAATACCGCACGGGCCATATAACCGATTTCTTCCAAAATACCAATGAGCAAAAATAAAATGGCTATTTGCGGGATAAAAATAACGATACCGCCTAGTCCGGCAATGATGCCATCCGCCAGTAAATTACGGAACCAACCCGCCGGTAAGGTGGATTTTACATAGCTATTTAGGTCAGAAAACCAGCCATCAATCAAATCCATTGGATAACCCGCCCACGAATAAATCGCCTGAAATACAAAGAATATAATCACGAAAAAGATAATCGGCCCAACCCATTTGTTGGTCAAAATGGCATCGAACTTGTCTGAAAACCCGCTATTGGCTCCTTGGAGCTTTTGGATGCTTTGATGGACGATCGGCAAAAAATGATTATAGCGAGTCATGGTCTCCTCTATTTGTCCTTTCAACGAGTCGTAGCCCGAAGCCGCTTCTTGGATGCTTTTTCTTTGGTCTTTCGACAAAAAAGGAAGCCATTGGTAGTGATGTAATAGTAGAAGTCGTTGGTAATCATTGTATTGGGGAAATTGGGCTTTTAATTGATCTATGCGGTTTTGCTCATCTTTAGGTATTGGATAAAATAATTTTCGTTGCTTTTTGGGTGATTCAATGGTTTGAAGAATGGCATTTTTTAGCTCCTCAATACCTAATCCTTTGCGGGCACTGATTTTAATGACAGGGATATGTAGATACTTGCGTAAAATATCCAAATGAATGTCTAAGCCGTGGCGTTCGGCTTGATCCGCCATGTTGAGCACCAAAATAACTTGGGCACCGGTATCCAAGATTTGTTCGAGCAAGAGAATATGTTTTTCTATGTGCAGCATATCGGCCACATAGATGACATATTGTGGGAAGGTGCCTGAAGATAAATCGACAAAATGCTGGACCACGATGCGCTCATCCATAGAAGTAGGGTAGAAGCTGTAAGCTCCGGGCAAGTCAATGATGTTTATCTTTTCCTGATTCGGTAGGACGAGTTGACCGGATTTACATTCCACGGTAACTCCCGGAAAATTACCTGTTTTTTGGTGCAAACCTGTCAATATGTTGAAAGTGGTGGTCTTTCCGGAATTTGGATTGCCGGCCAGATAGATGGTGGGCTTAGTCATTAATCACTTTTTTATCTAAAATGATGGCCTCTAGTTCATTTTTCCGCAAGGCAATCGACACATCATCTACTTTGATATAATATACATAACTACCGGGCGCTCGTCGGATAATCTGTAATTGACTTCCCGGCAAGATGCCTACAGAAAGCAACTTGGAGGCAACCTGTGGATTTTTGAATCCCTGGACGGTCCGGATGGGGCCTTTTCCCTTGTTGAACAATTGTTTGAGCAGACGAAGCATGGATTGTTATTTAGACAGATTCAAAATTACGACTTTTTTGGGTATCAAGGGAACTAATTTAATTTTTTATGCGTCTTTCTACTTGAATGCGCATATTTTGCGTCTTTTTGAACTTTTAAATAGTCTAATCATGATGATATGTAGTTTGATTTGGCAGAGAGTGCCCGGAAATTTCTGTAAAGAAAGTATTCTAGGTACAACCATGCATTGACGGCTACCATATCGGTTGTGTCGTCAATTCTGACGGCCCAACAATTTTCCTTTTTTTTTCGATTTTGTTAGCTGGACGTCAGTATGGGTTTTATCACCCAGGGCTATGACCTCCTATTATTTTCTGAGTAGGGTGAAGGTATTATAGCCGGCTTTGAAGCGGATAGGTTGTTTTTGGGCAGCTTGTTTTGTGTATTGGCTCGAACGGATACTCGCAGGGAGAACGGAGTGGTTCAACGATTAATGCGTCTAAGGTTTAGATGAGCATTTTCGGCATCCACTCGAAGTATCGATCAGAAAACTGAATGAAACGGTGTAAGCGGTATAGCCGGTGGCTTATTGCCTGCTCGATTTTATTAGGGGAGTCGGCCTATTGGTTTGATGGACCCGCAAGAAGTATGTTTCTTTTTAAATTGGGATTACGTTTTGGCTCTAATCAAATAAAACGTGTCCCTTTTTTTTTTGCTAAAAATTCATGGATATACCGATTCCATGGCCATTCGCTACAAGCTTCAACTTGGGTTTATTTTCGTTGTACGATGTCTGACTCAGTGAAGAATTGTATAATTCGACAGCTTGTTTTGCTTTTTTACCGGCATTGGAAGAAATCGGAATAGAAATCACAATAAGACCTGCTCCCACTCCCGCTAAAGTCCAATTGGGTTCTCCGCCGCCGATGGCTGTTCCAATGGGCCAACCAATCAATCCGCCACCGACAAATGAGAAAATCGAAGCCAGAGTATTATTTGATTGAGATTTTTTGATTAAATCGAATGCTTCTTGGTTGGGTTGCATCGTTTTAACTAAATCTCTCCTATTTAATGGAGTGCCATCCTGTGTAAATTTGTATCCGCCAAATATCTTGGTCATTTCTATTTTCTGCGCATTACAGAAAGTCATGGCAGCGAAAGCAAAGACCATTGTCAAAATTGTTTTTTTCATTTATTGCTGAATTCAAGTCACTAATGCAACTTTTTGATTTAATAATAATTCCTTCATTGCAAAGATAGGTGTTTTAAACGCTGAATTCAAATTTAATTGGTTTTTGTAAACCCTAAGATTTTGTCTAAATTAATGAAATGGTTTGTATAATTGAAAGCGAAAAAAGTGCCATGTTAGGTGATTTTTTTATCAGCATCTATTTTCGAGCTTTCACAAATCCTTTCCGCAAGGAAATAATAAAATTTCGTCCCGGAGCAGAGATATTGGAGGCGAAGGGGCGATAGTGCAAATCCGCAATATTTTCTACGCCTATCTGGACGGAGTAGTTTTTGCCCAGATTAAGGGATGAATGGATATTGAAGGTATGCCATGGCAGCGCACCTTCTTTGTATGTATTTTTGGCATTATCAGAAGTGCCCGGCCCAAATTGATCAATCGGTTTAAATCCATTGAACCGAATATTGCCTGATACTTGAAAACGCTTGGACTTATAGCTAAGGCCTATTTTTCCGTAAGGGGGCGGGATGTGTGCCAATGGGCTTTGGCCGCCATCTTTGAGAATAAATCCTTCGGTAATACTCCAACTTCCGTTCAATGTCCACTTTGTGCCTAAATAAAATTGGCCATTGAGAGAAATACCCCGAATTTTTGCAGAATCCGCATTGATGCTGGCTGTCGTCCGATAGCATTCGTCATCATCACAGATTTCTGTTGAATTATCAGGGGCATGAAAGGTGTCCACGACAATCGCATCTGTCAAGTTGGTTTGAAAAGCAGTCAGGTAAATATTGGCGGCAAAACCGGTTTGTCCGGAATGAAAATAGGCCCTTTTTCTAAAAAATTGACCGATGGTAAATTCTACTTGCTTAGAATTTTCCGGGCGGACATCAGGGTTAGGGACGGTGATAAAACCGTTTTTTTCTCGAATCTTGGCAAAGTCATCCAAGTTGGGCGCACGGAAAGCCGTAGAGACCAGAGTCCTTAACTGAAAGCCACTTTTGGTATTTATAGTCGCTCCCAGTCCCCAGGTTAGCGCTTTGTTGTGATTAGACAAGCCTTCATAAAAAGTTCTTGGCCAAGTAAAGAAGTCGTCCTTATTGTATCTGGCGGCTAGGTCAATGATGGAGTACCGAATTCCCCCGTTTACCGTAAATACGGTGTCGCGAGACTGCAATTGCAGGATGCCATAAGAGCCTTTGGAGATCATTTTGCTCCCTTGGCTAGGGTAGCGGGTCAATTTGTCACCGGTAACAAAATTAGTGGAGATGTCTAATTTTCCTGCATGAGAAAAGACGTTATTGACATTTAGTTCGCCACCGTACAAAAATTTGAAGGTGGAGCGTTTGTTGAGCCATTTTTCAAAATCTAAAGTCGTTGAATAGACGGAAACATCTTCAAATTGGAAAGAGCGTTGTGCTTTCGCAAATTTTCTGGTTAGCCGGTCTTCGTTGATTCTTTGGTACGAAACGATTCCTTTTACCTTGTTGAAGAGTAGGTTTTTACCGACCCATTTGGTGTGGAAGGCAGTAAGAAACCGGAGTTGTGGTCCATAATACCATTCGGAGTAGGTAAGGCGATCCGGAGCTCCTTTAGTGAGTACAAGTTTATCGTTTCGGGAGATATTGCTGGAATTGGAGATTTGGAAGTTGAGCCCAAACTCCAACTTATTCGTAACTTGAAAGCGGAGTTTGTTTAAGAGATCCATTTGTTGGTAGGCACTCTTGGGGATGATATTGGGGTCAAAATTCTTTATGACTTGGTCACTGTTGTTGACTCGATCAACATAGTAAAATTGTTTTCCGAAGTCCGGGTAACTATCCAATCGGACGCTACCGGTTCTCAGATCACCAAAATTGGAGAAGGAAAGGCTGGTAAACATTCCAAATTTGTGCCGTGCATAATCGAAATCAATATGGGCTGTTTTTTCGTAATTCGCTGTCGCAAAGCGCAAATATCCCGCTGCATTTGTTCGCTGATAAGCCAAGTCGTCTTTGGTCAGGATGGAAGGGCGCCGAGTTCTAAAATGGATGACTCCGCCCAAAGCGTCACTTCCATACATAAGAGAGCCGGGACCGAAGATGATTTCCATCTTATCCAAGGCCGAATTGTCTATGGTAATCGCATTTTGTAAGTGACCGCTTCGGTAAATCGCATTGTTCATTCTTACGCCATCCACCACCAACAAGACTTTATTGGCTTCAAAACCTCTTAAAACGGGGCTTCCTCCTCCGGCTTGAGAGCGTTGGACAAAGACTTGTCCGGATGCCTCCATGGCATGGGCTGTGGTTTGGGGATTTAGGAAAGCAATGTCTTCGCTGGATATTTTTTCTACTTGATAGGGGATTTCTTCCTTGCGTGCATCCGTTCTGCCAACGACAACGACTTCTTGGATGAGTTGTTGAGCAGGTACCAACCTGACTTTGGCGCCAAGTCGCCGAATATCAAAAAAAGTAAGTGAAACCGTTTCGTAACCTAAGAAAGAAAATTCAAAAACTCGGTGAATTTTGTCAGAAGGGAGGTCGATATGTCCGTCTATGTCGGTGGAGCCCCCAAAATCTTCTCCGGCATAGACATTGACGCCGGGCAGTGGCTGAAAATGTTCATCTAGCACGGACACAGTGAGACCGGCGTTATTGGCTTGCGCAAAAACAGCATGAAAAGAGAATAACAGCAGAATTCCAAATAAGGAAAATCTCATTTAAAGCATGTTGGTTACAATGGCGAAGTGTAGCTACACAAAACAAAATAATCAGTCGGCAACTGATTCTCGCCGGCCAATTCGTTGTTTGTACGCATTTTTGTTCGAAAGGTTATTCTTTGTGTAACGGTAAATCAATTTCAAAGGTTGTTCCTTTTCCAACAATAGATGATTTTACAAAAATCTTACCAGAGTGATAAGATTCAATGATACGTTTGGAGAGAGACAATCCGAGTCCCCATCCCCTTGTTTTGGTGGTATATCCGGGGTTAAAAATAGTTTTTAATTTGCCACCGGGGATGCCTTTTCCGGTGTCGGAAATGGTGATAATTATTCTATTTTCTCTTAATTTTAACTCGGTATCGATACTACCCTGCCCTTGCATGGCATCTAAGGCATTGCGAATCAGGTTTTCAATTACCCAATCAAACAGGGGCGCATTGATGTCGCCTATTATCTCTTCCTTCTCTGCATTGAGTGAAAACTTCATCCGCTTAGGTGACCGGGCGCGCATATAGTCTATTACTTTTTGGAGTTCTTCGGTGAGATTCGTTGGGACTAAATCGGGGGTAGAACCTACTTTAGAAAACCTTTCGGCAATAAGTTCTAAGCGGGTGACGTCTTTGCGGAGCTCTTGGACGATGTTTTGGGTCATTTCGTCTTCGGGGTTGACCATTTTTAGGTGTTCAATCCACGCCACAATGGCCGTGATGGGTGTGCCTAATTGATGGGCGGTTTCTTTGGCCATACCTACCCAGACTAAATTTTGCTCCGTTTCTCTCGCCGCACTAAAAGCCAAATAACCAAGCATAATAAAGGCAGAAATCAATAATAACTGAATAAAAGGCATATAATTCAGCTGCGTCAATAGTCTGGATTGCTTGTAGTAAATAAATTGAGTATTGTATTGGTCGCTGACGACAAAGGGTTTTCCGCCGTTTTTGATGATTTTATTGAGTTCCTTGCGGAGAAAAAGAGTGTCGGATTCCTTTCCTTTCCCAAAATTCTTTCCTTGATCAATGCCGCCGCGGTCATTGACGAGAATAAGTGGCGTGGTGAGATTGTCGTCAAGTATTTTGGTCACCAGGGTTAGGTAACTGACGGTGTCTTGTAGAGATTGAATGGCCAAGGCAATATGCTGGACTTTGTGTCTTTCTTCGACTTGTATTTTGCGGGATAGATAGTAGGTATAGGCCAGAGATAACAGGACAATGAATAGACCGGCTAACCCAAGATACCATTTCCATCTTGATTTGACGGAGTAGATGTTATTTTTTTGTTTTCGGCTCATTGATTACAAAGTAAAGAAAAAAAAGGGATGTATGGATAAGAAACTGCCAAAAAAGCGTTTTATAGGCAGAATGAAGGGTGGGAGAGAGTGAGTTATTTTCATTTTTTGTAACTAAAACAGGTCCCATTTTTTTATTCATGACTTCCTATTTTTCAAGGTGTTAGCGATGTTCGTGGGTATCGTATGGGCTTTGAGATGGACATATTTGGGGTGCTTGACTTATCCCATCCATCATTTTGGGGTGTTCCCTAACATAATTCCTCGTAATTTGGTACATTTATAGATGGCTTTCTTAAGATTGTGTCCAAAATTGCCTTTTTGGGCTCAAACAAGAGAAACTTTTAAAAAAAAGACCATTTTGTTTACTCAAACACACTACAACATGAAATTATTGTCTCTTCTTATCGGGTTGCTGCTGTTTAGTTTTTTTGCGCAAGCTCAGAAAGTAACCGAAGTCGATCAAATGCCCTATTTTTCAGGATGTGCGCATCTAAAAGAAGGTAGTGCTGAGAAAAGAAATGCTTCTAATCAAAAAGTTGTGGAGTTTGTGCAAGCTCATTTGACTTATCCTGATTCGGCTAAGGCCGCAGAAGTAGAAGGAGTTGTATTGGTAAAATTTGTCATTGACCGACAAGGCAAGGTGCAAAATCCGACACTGCTGTATGATATTGGCTATGGTTGTGGCGAAGAAGCACTTCGTATTGTCCGGAAGATGCCGGATTGGGAGCCCGCGACAAGGAAGGGACAGCCGGTCGCGGTGGAATTGGAGATGCCTATTCGATTTGAATTTGTGGATGAGTCTAAGCTGGATGGCTATCGTTTAGTTTGGGGGGATTTGACCAGTCAAACTGTCAAGCGCAAGAAGATAAAGAGTTTGCTCAAATCGCCTATTTTTGTGCTGACCGACTCCGGAGAGAAAGTGGATATCCTAGAATTAAGAGTCGCTGTCGTACGCCATGATAAGATTATTAAAGAAAAACTAAGCGACGGCAAATTAAACAAACAACAGAAAAAAATGCTCCGTAGTGCACGTTCCAAATCTCTTATCGAATTGATTGGCACGGTACAGCAAAATGGAAAATTCTATTATATCAGGAATGAAGTATTAGTTCGTTAATTTGAAGTAGAGACAAGGCTCGCCTTGTCTCTACTCGGTTGGAACCCGATATTCACGGTGGATTCTAAGCGCCTAAAAGATAAATAACAAATATTATTTTTTACAATTTAATACATTGTTATATGTATGACTGGTTCATATTTAGCTGTTTAAAAAAGATAGGTCTAATGGCCTATAAATTAGGGGTTTATCTCCGGTAAAAAGCAGGTTTTTGGTATGATATATGGTAGATATATTGTATCAAACTATTTTGCTATGAGATTATTTTTCCTATACCTACTGGGTATGTTGACCTATGTACAGGTTGGATATACGCAATGCATTTCCGGAGTCTGTGATAATGGACAGGGCACGTACCGGTTTTCGGATGGCAGTATTTATGTTGGAGCCTTTAAAAATGGGCTGCCTGACGGAGAAGGTATTTGGGAATACCCGCAAGGCGGCAAAGTGAAGGGTACTTTCAAGAAAGGCCTGCCCGTTGGTGAAGCTGCTTTTGTGAAAACACCTGTTACCAAGCGTAAAACAGGTTGCTTGTCCGGTAATTGTCGCAATGGAATTGGCGTCTATCTGGATGAGTCCGGGAATCAATACGTGGGTTATTTCAAGAAGCATATTCCTTCCGGAAAAGGAATATGTTATTATCCTGATGGGAGTCGATACGATGGTTTTTGGAAAGCGGGATTGCCCAACGGGTATGGAACTTTGTTTGATGTCAAGGGCGAGCAACTGGAAGGTTATTGGGATAAAGGGCAATTAACTCCGGATGTCTCTGTACCCCAAATCTTGGAAGAACATACGCTGCTGGAAACACCCAAGCAGGAGACTTATGCCGTAGTCATTGGGATTGCAGATTATGCGAAGATGGATGTTTTGGATTATTCTGATGATGATGCATATAATTTTTATGCGCTTTTGGAAAAACAACATCTTCCTAGTGATCACATCCGTTTTTTAGTGGATGGAAACGCAACGGCCAAGAATATCGAATCAGCCATTCAAGATGTCGCAGAGAGAGCGGGAGAAAATGACAAAATAGTGATTTATTACTCCGGCCATGGCATCGAAAAAGCCATCATTCCTTTTGAGTCTGATGGTAAGACCGGCTTGGTGCTCCATCAAGAGATTAGCCAAATTTTACAACAATCCGCTGCAAAATCCAAAACGCTCTATATCGATGCTTGTAATGTCGATGAGCCTGAAGCGCATATCCAAAACAATAATAATGTCGATGATTTGACTATTTTTTACTCGTCAAGTCCCGGAGAAAACTCTTTGGAATCCAATGAGTTGCAGCATGGGGTGTTTAGCTATTATTTGATTGATGGTTTGAAAGGTTCTGCCGATCAAGATGGAGACGGACAGGTGACCATGCCTGAATTGTATCATTTTGTATTTACCAATGTCAAGAACTATACAGACCAACAGCAATATCCGTCTTTGGTCATCGGTGGCGAGGACTAAAATCGAACATTCTTTTGTCCAAAAATGAATAATATCGATTATCGGCCGGGCTACTTGCGTAAATTTGGAGTAAGGACGCCAGAGTTTTTATTTCATTGACCCCTGCCAGCAGCAGGCAAGCTTTTCCATTACCTTTTGCTTATTTTGATTTTGCTGAATCCGCTTGCTTGATGTAGGCGGGCGGGTACTTGATGATATTTATTAAAATGGATTGCTCCGAATCCGCTTTTTTGTTTATATTTGCTCAGGAAATCACCGAAAAGAACAAAGGATGGATGAAAAAGAACTATTGAACCGGTTTCAGGCGCAAATAGATGCCGAAATTAAAATCGAGCCCAAGGATTGGATGCCCGATGCTTATCGCCAAACGCTTATCCGTCAAATGTCCCAACACGCACATTCTGAAATCGTCGGAATGTTGCCCGAAGGTAACTGGGTGACCCGTGCCCCCACACTCAAACGAAAGGCCATTCTTTTGGCAAAAATTCAAGATGAAGCAGGGCATGGACTTTATCTTTATTCGGCAACGGAAACCTTAGGAATTTCCAGACAAGAGATGATTGATGCACTCCATGAAGGACGAGCCAAATACTCCAGTGTGTTTAATTATCCGACGCTTAATTGGGCAGATATTGGCGCTATTGGTTGGCTCGTTGACGGGGCGGCCATTATGAATCAAGTTGCGCTCATGCGTACGTCCTACGGCCCTTATTCTCGAGCCATGATTCGGATTTGTAAAGAAGAAAGTTTTCACCAACGCCAAGGTTTTGATATCCTATACACGCTGAGCAGGGGCTCCGATGAGCAAAAGGCGATGGCTCAAGATGCCTTAAACCGGTGGTGGTGGCCATCCATGATGATGTTTGGGCCGCACGATTCCGAATCAACGCATAGTCAACAGTCCACTAAGTGGAAAATCAAACGGAAATCTAATGATGAGTTGAGACAGGATTTTGTGGATAATAGTGTGCAACAAGTAAAAGTTTTGGGGTTGACACTTCCCGATCCGGACTTGAAATGGAATGAAGAGCGCCAGCATTATGATTATGGCCCAATTGACTGGGAAGAGTTTTGGGCAGTCGTCAAAGGTCGTGGCCCTTGCAACCGGGAAAGAATTGCCGCTAGGAAAAAAGCTTACGATGACGGAGAATGGGTCAGAGAGGCTGCGTTGGCTTACGCCAAAAAGAAAAAGGCTAAAGAAGTATTGGCTTAGTGACAGATTTTTTGAGACAGAGATTTGCCGCAAGGCGATACAAAATAATTGATCACTTAATTTGTCCGATAACCATTAAGGGACACAATCAGAATAAATTTCCATAATTAGGCGAGATTATTTTGAGATTAGACAAGGCGGGAAGAGCGATGGTAGCAGGGCTACCAGAGCGATGAGCAACGCAGTATGATCACAAAAGAAGCCGTATAAAATGGACATTTATTTTGGGCGTGTCCCTAAAAAAACAAACCAACCATGAGTACTAAAAAAGACTGGCCATTATGGGAAGTATTTATTGCTTCTAAAAGAGGGTTGAACCACAAGCACGTGGGCAGCTTGCACGCAGCCGATGCAGAAATGGCGTTGGAAAATGCCAGAGACGTATATACACGCAGAAAAGAAGGAGAGAGTATTTGGGTGGTCGAATCAAAATTTATCTTTGCTTCTAATCCGGAAGACAATGATGCTTTCTTCGAGCCCGCCAAAAATAAAGTCTATCGACATCCCACCTTCTACGATTTGCCCGATGAAGTGAATAAGATGTAAGCCTAGTCTCCAATTTTTTCTCTGTCCTTTATGGAAAAAACTTCAAACACACCAAAAATGCTTTTTGAATATATATTACAACTTGCTGATAATCAACTGATACTCGCTCAGCGTTTATCGGAATTATGTGGCCATGGTCCGGCCTTAGAACAAGACATTGCAATCACCAATATTTCCTTGGATTTGATTGGTCAGTCCAGGTTGTTGTTTCAATACGCCGGAAAACTGGACGAGCAACACCGAAATGAAGACCAATTGGCTTTTTTGCGTCCCGAAAAGGAGTATCGCAATTTACTTTTGGTCGAGCAACCCAATCGTGATTTTGCCCATGTTGTCTTGCGCCAATACCTTTTTGATGAATTTAATTTTCTTAATTATAGCGGCCTGACTAATAGCAAAGATGAAGAGTTGGCGGCCATTGCGACCAAATCTCTGATGGAAGTAAAGTATCATCTTCGGTTTAGTAAGAACTGGGTGTTGAGATTGGGAGATGGGACGGCTATTTCTCACCGAAAAATGCAAGATGCTTTAAATAATCTTTGGATGTATGCCGGAGAGATGTTTGAAAAGACAGCTATAGAGCGAGACTTGGTAAAAGCCGGAATAGCGGTTGATGTAGAGCAATTGATGCCGACTTGGAAAGAATCGGTTATGTCCACTTTGAAAGAAGCGACATTAAATATTCCGGAAGGCGGCTGGTATCAATCCGGTGGTAAGAAAGGAGTGCATTCTGAACATTTGGGGCATCTCCTTGCGGAAATGCAATTTATGCAAAGAGCCTATCCCAATCTAACTTGGTAAAGGGTGATGAAGACCAAAGAAGAAGTATATCAAATTCTTTCCAAGGTAACAGATCCGGAAATTCCGGTGTTGACTTTGGAAGATTTGGGGGTGATTCGTGATATACGGGTGATTAGTGACGATGAAGTCAATATAAAAATCACACCCACCTACTCCGGCTGTCCCGCAACGGATGTGATGGCTGATGACATTCGGGCCGCTCTTTTTGTTGCCGGCTTCTCCAAAATAAAAATAGAACAGGTTATTAGTCCGGCTTGGACGACGGATTGGCTTTCGCCGAAAGGCAAAGAAAAATTAAATAAGTATGGTATTGCTCCGCCTGTCGCGGCGGTGTCCTTAGAGGAAGCCATTGTCGAATGTCCCCACTGTGGCTCCAAAAACACTCAAGTCATTTCTGCTTTTGGCTCTACGGCCTGCAAGGCATTATTTCAGTGTCATGATTGCTTAGAACCATTTGATTATTTTAAATGTCACGTTTGATGAAAGGAGTTGGTATCCCCATACTTTGTTGACTAGTCTGCGATAAAAGTCGGCGATTATCTTGCTCTCTGTCCCATGACAACCGATGGGTTCTGTTAGCTAGTTGACCAGTTACTCAATGAGATAGAGCAAAATAAAGAATCTTTAGGCTTTCCATTAAACAAAAGAGATCAAAAGATATATTGTGTATTACAACTAATACATAGCCAACAAACAGAAATGTATGAGCAAATCTTGAAAAAATCAGCAAACCCTACGTAAAGAAATCCCATGAAATTACTCTCCATCAGCATATCTCCGTGGGGCTAAAAATTACCATTACAGATTTAAGCTTTTTTCGTCATAGAAAAAAATAAGCGCAGCTTTTTGTACTCCTAAATGCTCACTTTCAGATAGTGTCCCAGCTTGATGAATGAGGCTTTCCATTCTTCACTATGGTAGTCCCAATTTCTGTTTTTCAAACCTTGCACCATTTTGAAGAATACGTTTTGACTTTTCCAAAGATTGGGCTTAATTCCCATCTCGTCTAGTGTGGCCACGATGTTTAATAAATTGGTCATCTGAATATGCGAAGCGTGAGAAAGGGTGATTTTCTGTACTTCGTGGTAAATTCTCTCTCCTGCGAGCAGGTCGAATTCGGGTTCGTTGGAGATTCGAGTATTCCATCTTTTTAACTCCTTGCTCAATTGTTGGAGTTTTTCAAAGTGAAGATTTTCCTTCTTGAAAAAGTCAATCAAAGCTCGATTAATTACAAACTCTGCCGCCGTCTGGAATGCTTCGGGTATGTGCATGCCTTCATTTTTTAGCGCAAGCATCAATTGATAATTATCCTGATAGATTTCTTGTAAATTGCCGGAGGCATTTTTCATGCTTTTGAAGAGCATGTCGTTGAGGATGCGTTGTTTTTCATCTGTAAACAACTCCCAAATGGAAAAACGCTCTCCATTAAAATAGGTATTCATCAATGAAAATACTTGCCCAATATTCGGTTTGCGGAAGGCTTCCACCAGTTTTTCTTTCATGACATCAAACACATCATCCGGCATCTCGTCCGAAAGGCTGCCGATAATATTTTGTTGACCTAAATACAGCACCGCATAGCAAAAACTTTTTTCCTGATGGATTATTTTTGAGCGTAAGCGCAACTTACCGACGCTCAATCGTTGGATACCCGCATCAAATCGATCTGCTTGCTCACGCACGACTTCATATACGTACAAGGGATTTGCTTGGGGTTGGCGCTCAAAGACACTCGTGGTCGCAAAGTGCATGGCCATTCGCTTAAACCCAATAGTATTTGGCATGAGATGGGTCAAATAATCATGGGCGCCATTTTCATAAATATTGCTGGGTGCTTTTTTAAGATTTTCAATAAATCGGTCTTGAATTTTTTGTCCGGTTACTTGCTCGGCATATTGGATGGCACGACCGGCATACTGAAGAATTTGGGTCGTTTCGATTCCGGTAATCTCATCAAAAAACCATCCACAACTCGTGTACATGAGCATGGCATGACGCTGCATCTCCAGCAGGCGCAAAGCGTTGGTTTGGTCGAGACATTTCCCTTTGCAATGCTTCTCCAAAAAACTATTAACATTGTCATCTTCTCGATTACGAATAACTTGATAGTAGTCATTTCTAGTCTGCCAAGGATCCTCAAAATATTTCTTCCCTTCTTGTTCGAAAATCTCAATAAATTGATCTCGGATATCATCTAGGGCATCTCTTAGCGGCTTGCGCCAAAGTTGATTCCAACCTTCATGTCCGGCATTGCAACCACAATCGTTTCTCCAGCGTTCTACGCCGTGTACACAACTCCATGAGCTGTTTTCATGGATTTGGGCTTCGTACTCCGGCGGGAAAAGAGCTAAAAATTGGCCATAGTTAGTTAAGGACACGTCTTTTCGTTGGCGCAAAGAATGAAGAGCCGCCGCTAATGCCATTTCTCCATACTTGTGGTGATGCCCGTAGGATTCACCGTCTGTGGCGATATGCACTAATTGGGGTTTGTCGCCACTAAATCCTTGGCTAAGTTTGTCGGCAAATTTCTTTCCACTATTCAAGATGCCTTTAAAAGCGACTTCTTGGGACAAGGGGCCGTTGTAAAAGAACAAGACAATGGATTTGTCGGTATGGGGAATTTTGAAGAGATATGGTCTTTTTGTGTCTAGTTTTTCGGTGTTGGTTTCCTCCCAATTGTTGTCACCTATTTTGCGTATGGCCTTTGCTTGACGTGGGGCTAAGATGGTAAATTTTATGCCATGATCAGCTAAAATTTCCAAAGTCTCTGTATCCACGGCGGTTTCGGGTAGCCACATCCCTTCCGGCTTGCGCTTAAATCGAGATTCAAAGTCTTGAATGCCCCAAATGACTTGGGTTTCTTTGTCTCGGCGGTTGCTCAATGGCAGAATGGTATGATTATAGGCCTGTGCGATGGCGGAGCCATGTTCACCATATTGCTTTATGCTTTGTTGGTCGGCTTTTAAAATGGCGTGGTAAGTCTCTTTGTCTTTGCGCTCCATCCAAGACAGTAATGTGGGACCAAAGTTAAAACTAATACAGGAATAGTTGTTGACAATCTTGATGATCTCGCCCTGATTATTCAGGATTCTTGCCGATGTATTGGGCGCATAACATTCAAAATTAATGCGTTCGTTCCAATCATGAAATGGTCGTGCGGATTCTTGTCTTTCGATGTACTCCAACCAAGCATTTTCGCGTGGTGGCTGATAAAAATGTCCGTGAATACAAATATATTTGTTCATGCTGCAGGTCGTTATCCTTTAATGGTTTGACAAATGAAGTATACAGGTAGATTGGGGAAAACGGTGTAAGTGGTTTGGTAAAGTTGAAAAATTCGTGCCGCAAAATAGTGAAATTATAGGAATTTCTAATATTTAAAGCAAAAAAGGTCATTTTTTTTCCCGCAAGGGTATAGGTACTTCTGTTTGGTAGGTTAGAAATAGGTATTCCGGAAAAAGAAGACGCTAAATAATTTACAAAAAAGTACAAGCTCTTTCGAGAATTTATGTACATTCGCAGACAGCTTAATTTTTTAGAAAAACTTAGATGTATGAAAACCCAAACGAAATTATCCTTGGAGAATTTGACTCCCAAAGATGCTCATGAACTATTGGTAAACGGTAATAAACGCTTTGTGCAAAATCTAAAAGCACAGCGCGACCTACAGTCTCAAGTGCTTGCCACGAGTCACGGACAATATCCTTTTGGGGTTATTTTAAGTTGTATAGATTCGCGGGTGCCCGCCGAATTGGTCTTTGATCAAGGCATCGGTGATATTTTTAGTATTCGTGTTGCTGGGAACGTCATCAATAATGATGTCTTGGGCTCCATGGAGTATGCTTGTAAGGTCACCGGTTCCAAAATAGTAGTCGTCTTGGGGCATACGAGTTGTGGAGCGGTCACCGCTGCTTGCAAGGATGTAAAGATGGGGCATATCACGGAGCTTTTAGAAAAAATAAAACCCGCTATCGCTTTGGCAGAAAAGGAAGACCCTAGTTTTGTCTGTGACTACCACCATCCCGAAGTAGTGGATCACATTGCTGTTGAAAACATTCATATCTCCATCGACCGTATCAGAAAAGAGAGTCCCATCCTTGCGGAATTGGAGAAAAACGGAGAAATTGAAATTGTGGGGGCCCTTTATAGCGTCCAAACAGGTGAAGTCGAGTTTTTCCCTTGGTGAATAGAACTATCCAGTACTTCCAAACCCGCCGGCTCCCCGGTCAGATTCTGAAAGTTGGTCCACGGTGACCCATGAAATTTGGGTATATTGGGCAATGACCATTTGGGCGATGCGCTCACCGGGTTCGATTGTTTGCGATTCTTTGGAAAGGTTGACCAAGATGACCTTGATTTCTCCCCGATAATCACTATCTATGGTGCCCGGTGTATTTAAGCAAGTCAATCCTTTTTTTATGGCCAAGCCACTACGGGGTCTGATTTGTGCTTCGGTACCTTGAGGCAATTCCATAAACAAGCCCGTAGGAATAAGCGTCCGCTCCATGGAATGAAGGGTGATGGTTTCTGTAATATTGGCGCGTAGGTCCATGCCGGCACTACCGGGTGTTTCATATTGCGGAAGCGGATGGGCGGATTTGTTGATTATTTTTACGTTCATTCTTGAAAAATTAGGTGTAAGCAATTTGTTTAACTTCACATGTGGTGAGGCATCTTTGGTGGAGATTCTGTTTTAAAGGCTTTTGTCCGGAGCCAAAATAATCTCGTAAAGATGCCCATTTTCAACAGGCATACTTACTTGGGTTAGTCAAATTGGCGAGCGATGTCTTCCATTTTCATTTTAATAAAGGTCTTTTTGCCGGTTGGGCTTACTAATGGCATTTCGCAAGCAAACAATAAGTTGATTAATTCTGACATTTCTTTTTCCGAAAGGGTCTCCCCGACCTTGACCGCCGCACTGGTTGCCATTGAACGGGCGATATTGTCTCGATGATCTAATTCTAAATCCAAATTATCTCTGTACTGTCCAAGCAACAACTGAATGGCCACCGTAGGATTGAGATCCATATCGGCAGGAATCCCATGCACGATAAAGGTATTATTGCCGAAGTCTTCAATCTGAAAACCAAGCAGTTGCAACTCCGGAATCATCGCTTTCATTAAAATGGCATCATCCGTCGGCAAGGTGACTGTATCCGGAAATAGCTCTTTTTGCGTAAGCATCTCCCCTCCTTCAAAAGCATTGGAATACTTCTCAAATAGAATCCGCTCATGGGCTCTTCGTTGATGAATCAATACCAAACCGGATTTGATTTGGTTGGCGATAAAAGTATTGTGAATTTGAAAAGGCCCGCGGTTGTCGGATTGGTTTTCTAAATTCGATTGTTCTGTAAAAGATAATTGTTTGGCTTGTTGCGGTGGCTCAGGGCTTTTTGGCTCCTCCTCTGTATGTTCAATTTCGATAGAGGTGCCATCAGGGTCGATGATAGGAAGGATTTTTTCTAATCCGGAATACAGTTTTTCCCAATTTTTGGTATTTTTATCCGATTTTGATTGGGGGAATTGGGGTGTCTTAAATGATTTTTGCGAAGAAAAACCATGGTTGTCACCCGATGATTGTGGTCGATTTTGATTAAAATTCAACCCTTGCTCCACATCAAAATCCAAGGTAGGCGTGATATGATGTTTGCCAAGTGCATGGCGTGTAGCGACTTTCAAATAATTGTACACAATACGTTCATCTTCAAACTTAATCTCCTGCTTGGTCGGGTGAACATTGATATCAATCTGTGTCGGGTCAATATCAATAAAAAGAATATAAAAGGGGTGCATGTCATTGCCAATCAATTCGTCATAGGCACTCCGTAGGGCATGATTCAGGTAGGGGCTTTTAATGAAGCGATTGTTGACAAAAAAGTATTGATAGCGTCGTTTCTTTTTGGCAAATTCAGGCTTGCCGACAAATCCCTGAATCCCGATGGTCTCGGTGACTTCTTCTACCGGCACTAGACGTTCATTGTACTTTTTTCCAAGAATACCTATAATTCTTTGGCGGAGATTGCCTTTCGTCAAATGATAAATCTCCTTTTCATTGTGATGGAGCGAAAAATGAATCTGTGGATGGGCCAATACAATATGGATAAACTCCGAGACAATATGCCTAAATTCTACCGTGTCAGACTTTAAAAAATTACGTCGAGCAGGCACATTATAAAACAGATTTTTTACGGAGAAAGAAGTTCCTTTGGGGGCTTGGCAAAGCTCTTGGGAGATGATTTTTGAATCTTTCACTTGGATACAGACAGCAATATCATCTTCTTGCCGTCTGGTTTTTAGGGTCACTTGCGCAACGGCAGCGATAGAAGCCAAGGCTTCTCCGCGAAATCCCATGGTGTGTATGGCAAACAAATCTTCGGCCTTCCGTATCTTGGAAGTTGCATG
>JANTGI010000053.1 GCA_024762995.1 Saprospiraceae bacterium
TTAATATCTAAAAAATTGGCTTCAAATTTTTTCTTAATCAAGGCGGATTTTGGAGGCATAGCAGGTTATGACGACCACTAGCCCAGTCCGGAATATTATTTTTGTGCAATATGTTATACAAACCCATCAAATCAAACAACCGCCTCCCTATCAAACAAACCCACCTTCCCCCCTTTCCTCCCCGACCCGGCCACCGACCTCTACCCTAAAATCCGCCTACTCCTAAAACTTAACCCCATAATTTCCGTTATAAAAATCTATATTTGTAACGGCTTAGAAAGCCCTTGTTTATGGCAGAAAACAGGCATTTTATGAAAAACCTGTGGCCACCTAAGCAGTTACCTGAAATTTAATACACGGATTTAACCGGTTTTGCGTTCAAGTTATTGATAAAGGATTGCGCAATCGGTTTGTTAAGTTAGTGGACAAAAAATTCGGTAAAATTGCCGGACTTGGACATCGACCAATTCACTTGGCAATGACACCCAAAAAAAATACATTTTGCAAAATATAAGTTTACAGTATCCTACTTGGTATTTACTGCTTTGTGTCGCTCTAGGCCTGCTCTTTGCCTTGGGATTGTACTACAAAGACCGCTCCTTTAGAGAGCAAAGCCAAAAGCTGAACCCTATTCTTGGGTTTTTACGGTTTTTAACCGGTACGTTAATTAGTTTCCTCCTGCTGACTCCAATGATAAAGTCCGTCGAAACCCGTACCGAAAAACCAACCATCGTCATCGCACAAGATGCGTCCGAATCCGTCGGTCTCTCCATGACAGATGAGCAAAAACAAGCCTATCAACAACAAATTCAACAATTAGAAGGGGCTTTCGCCGAAAAATTCCACGTCAAAACCTATAGTTTTGGCGACCATGTTCGAGACAGTTTGGATTTTAATTTTGGAGACAAAATAACCAACATCTCCGATGTATTGCAAACCATATATGACGATTATAGTCACCAAAACTTAGGCGCCATCATCCTCGCTACCGATGGCATCTATAACGAAGGCAGCAATCCTAATTATCTGAGTTCAAAACTGGCCGTACCTATTTATTCTATTGCACTGGGAGACACCACTGTCGCCAAAGATTTATTTATACGCCAAGTCCTTAGCAATAAAATAGCCTATTTGGGTGACCGTATGGAAGTTCAGGTGGATATTTCTGCCAAAAATTACGCACACAAATCCACTAAACTAACCACCTACATCATCGAAGGTAAAAAACTGCGTAAGCTCAAAGAAGATGTCATTCAGATACCCAAAAAAGATTTTTTCAAGACGGTATCGGTCGTATTACCGATGGATAAGAGCGGGGTGCAGCAATTTCGTTTCCAACTTACTCCTCTTCAGGGGGAGATTTCAACCGCCAACAATGTCCGAGATATTTACGTGGAAGTTTTGGACGCGCGCCAAAAGATTTTGATTTTAGCGGAAGCACCGCATCCCGATTTGTCGGCAATGAAGCAAAGCCTTTCGGCGAATAAAAATTATGATGTGACCATCAAACACATTAAAAACTTTACGGAGCCCATCGCCCGCTATGACTTGGTCATTTTGCATCAATTGCCTTCCCATACCCATGCGGCGGCCAATATTTTGCAGACCATCAAGGAAAAGCACATCCCGCATCTCTTTGTGGTCGGCATCCAATCTGATTTAGCCAATCTCAACAAAATACAATCCCTGATACAAATACAAGCCAGCGAACAAAAACCCAACCTGGTTCAAGGAAATTTTAATGACAAATTTTCTCTTTTTACCGTAGATGACCGATTAAAGCAAGCACTTCCCGACTTTAACCCAATGACTGCCCCATTTGGTACTTTTGCCGCTTCTCCAAATACACAAGTCCTTATTTATCAACGTATTGGAAAAATAAAAACGGACTATCCACTATGGGCACTGGGCGAAGCGGACGGCACCAAAACCGGTATTATTACTGCCGAAGGCCTGTGGAACTGGCGACTTTTTGATTACATGCAGCATCAAAATCACGAGATTTTTGATGAGTTGATGACCAAGAGTATCCAATACCTTTCTGTCAAAGAAGACAAACGAAGATTTAGGGTCAATATCAGCAAAAATCTCTATAAAGAGAATGAGCCCATCATGTTTAATGCCGAACTCTATAACGAAAATTACGAACTCATCAATGAACCCGATGTCAACTTAGTCATCACCGATGAAGCCGACAAAGAATACCCTTTTGCCTTCAACAGGCAAGGAAACAGCTATCGACTCAATGCCGGTTTTTTGCCGGCCGGTCGATACCGATTTAAAGGAAAAACGCACTTTACGGGCAAGGACTTTGAATCCAATGGGCGCTTTACCATCCAACAAATCCAATTAGAAAAGTTCGCCACCACAGCCAATCACAATATATTGCAATTAATCAGCAATGAATTCGGAGGACAATTGGTCTATCCGGATGCCATCTCCACCCTTCCGGAAATCATCAAAAATAAAAGCTCTATCAAAGCCATCATGTACCAATCAACGCGCAACAGCCCCCTCATCAATTTAAGATGGATTTTAGGGATATTAATTGTACTTTTGGCCGTCGAATGGTTTTTTAGAAAATACTTTGGGGGCTATTGAAACTTTTTGACTCCGTAATTATCCGTTCCACGTGCCAAAAAAATAAATTCATGCGGCTATTCGTATTTCTTGCTTTATTCACCCTAATAAGCTGCCAATCCCAACCCTCTTCTTCCGTCAACCAAAAAACAACTTCCCCTCCTAAAACAAACCGGACCCCGGACATGGACAGCTTGCCACTGGATCGATCAATTGCCGATGACTCTGCCATTCATTCATCCCCTATTCAAGAACCAAGCGCCCAACCTAAAGAACCCAAGCATAGGCCGGCCAAGTCTTCCACTACATTTGACCTAAAATACATCACCGGCAGATTCAATCAACGCAAGCATCCTGACTTTGTCCGTTTGGATGACCGATATTGCGCCTATCCGGACATGTACTTACGCAAAGAAGTCTATCAAGCTTTCTTAAAAATGCGGGAAGCTGCCAAAAAAGACGATATCAAGCTGACGATCCGCTCCGCCACCCGAAATTTCTTTACTCAAAAGCGAATCTGGGAAAACAAATGGACAGGCAAAAAAAATATTGCCGGCGGAGAAAACTTAGCTAAAACCACCAAAGACCCCGTTAAAAGAGCGCTAAAAATATTGCGATATTCTGCGATGCCCGGCAGTTCGCGCCATCATTGGGGCACCGATATAGACCTGAATGACTTAGCCAATTCCTACTTCGAAACCGGCAAAGGCTACAAAATGTACCAATGGATGCGCCAAAATGCCCATCGGTTTGGTTTTTACCAAGTCTATACCGCCAAAGGCCCGTTGAGAAAAACCGGATACAATGAAGAACGGTGGCATTGGACATACCTGCCCACGTCTAAAAAGATTTTGGCGCAAGCCAAAAAAATCCTAAAAGACGAAGATTTTAAAGGATTTTTGGGTGCCGAAACCGCTCCAAAAATCCATATTGTTGAAAAATACGTTTTGGGTATCAACCCCGAATGCTTATAACACCAACCGCATGATAGACTCCACTTTACAAATTCTCCAATCCAAGTATGGTCTCCGGCTGGATGAAATATTTTTTGAAGATGTGCGTATCGGAGTTTATAAGACTGCCGTCCAATTAACCGGTGAACGATACGGAGTTGCCGGCACTTATCGGGCCGCTACCCAAGACTACAAATACCGCACAAAAAGAGACGCCGGCCCCTACTCCACGAATCACATTATCGGGCAGCACGTCGCCGGATTATTTCAAGCACCTTCGACACCCATCGTGGACAATCTCAAAGTAGCCACCTTAAACGCCCTTTCGGCAAAAATCCTACAAAACACTGATTATCAAGTCATTAAAGACAAAGACCCGATTGATTTAATAGATTTGTCCGGTCAAAAAACGATTTCAATTGTAGGTGCTTTTAAGGGATACATCCAAAAATTAAGCGCCACCGACCACCGGCTAAATATCATTGAAATACGCCCTGAAGCCATCCCCCCGGAATACCGCCACCACTATGTCCCGTCGGCACAAGCACCTGAAATATTGCCCGAATCTGATGTAGTCATCATCACCGGTTCTACCTTAGTCAATAATAGCCTAAAAGACCTAGTGGCCTACCTGCCCAAAGACGGAATAACCATCTTGGTCGGTCCGTCAAGCAGCTTCGTGCCGGATGTATTATTTGAAAAAGGAATCGACATCATAGGCGCAACCGCCATCACTCATCCCAAAAAAATGCTACAAATTGTCAGCGAAGCTGCGACAGGTTTCCATTTTTTCCGATATTGTGCACAGAAAATTTGCATTCTCAACAAAAAATCGACAACCTTTGCCTCATGACAAAACAAAAAAAACTAAGCACGTTATGGCTTAAAGCTGCGGTCATTGGCAGTATTTGGGCAGCTTTTGAGATTATTGTCGGCAGCTTTCTACACAATATGCGGGTGCCGTTTTCAGGGACTTTTTTAGCGGCAGCGAGTATCTTTTTACTTGTCAGCTTTATGCAAATATGGAAGGAGCCCGGTATCATCCTGCGTGCAGGCATCATCTGTGCCTTGATGAAATCCATATCGCCGAGCGCCGTTATCCTAGGGCCGATGATTGGGATTTTTCTAGAAGCTTTTTTGCTGGAAGCCAGTCGTTTTTTGCTGGGGCGCCACCTGATGGCCTATGTCGTGGGTGGAGCATTGGCGGTAAGCAGTACCCTATTTCAAAAACTAGGAATGCTGCTGGTTACCTATGGCTTTGATTTAGTCGCCATCGCCAAACCATTTTACTACTACCTTGTCAAAATCACTAAATTAAATAGCGTCCCCCCCAAATATCTTGTCATAGGGATTTTGGTTTTTTATCTATTGATAGGGGCTGCAGCAGCGATCTTGGGCTACTTGGCCGGCAAAAATTATTTACTTCGCCCAAAAGAAGTCAAAGACTCTTTGCGCCTTGCGGCAAAAGACAAGCAGCGATTTGCTATGGACGATGAGCCTGATAATCGCTATCCGATTTTGACCATATTGATGATTTTAGGAAGTATGATAGGAAGCATGTGGTTGATTAACTTTCAGTTTTTGCCGCAAGGGATCATTTTTGGTGGCCTGTTTATCGGGTTGATTTTGTACAAATACCGCCATGCACTCGGGCGACTCAAAAAAGCAAGTCTTTGGTTACAATTCTTTGTGATTACGATTGTAGCAGCGATTTTTTGGGAGTGGACCAAAACAGGCAATTACTTCTCCGTAGAAGGCTTGATGATTGGGTTGAAGATGAATTATCGGGCAATCATTGTCATTTTAGGCTTTACGGCGATAAGTGTCGAATTGCGCAATCCCTTGATCAAGGCGCTGCTTTCGCGAAAAGGCTATTCATCTCTGTATCAATCACTTAACCTTTCTTTTTCGGCACTGCCTGCCATCGTGAGTGCCCTACCTTCCGGTAAAAATCTATATCAACACAACAAAGGAATGATTCCCAATCTTTTGGCGCAAGCAGAAGGCTTACTGATACAATTTGAACAAAAAAACAAGCAGTTTGACCATGTTTATGTCATCTCCGGTGGTGTTCACAAAGGGAAAACAACATTTGCGGAAGCAGTCGTCCAAAAACTCCGACAAAAAAACATACCGGTGGAAGGATTTTTAGCTCATGGTACTTTTGCCGGCGATCGTCGCTATTCCTTCCACATCGAAAACCTAAAAGACCGACAAAGACATTTGCTCTGCATCAGGCAGACGAGAGAAGATTGGGACTGGTTTGGCAGTTTTTCCTTTGATCCGAAGGTACTCCAACTAGGCAACGACCTTCTCAAAAATGTCAACCCCGATAGTATTGTCATCATTGATGAAGTCGGTAATTTTGAATTCAAACAAAAACAAGGATGGTTTGAAGGGCTTTCTCACCTTTTAAATCATCATCCCGAGACTAAGCAAATCTGGGTGGTTCGTCGAGATTTTATTCCTAATTTACAAGCACTTTTCCCGATTCCTGACGAGCATATTTTCCCCATACCCGAAGACACGTTGGACCAACCGGACGGGGCGGCAGTTGATGCTTTCTTGGATAGCTTGGATTTGACTTGATAAATGCCGGAAAGCCTTATAATCTAAACTAAGTCCTAATATTAAGGAAACAGACAAAAGCCAAATTTTATAACCCTTTGCCCCCTGCCTGCATCAGGCAAGCTTGACCATTCACCAATACCACAAAGTCAAGAATGAGCGATACCGTTACACCGTCATACCGTTACACCGTTAAAGCGTCTCTTTAAGCCACCGATAAAACTCTTGATGCCAGATCAAACTATTCTCATAGTCTAATACCCAATGGTTTTCTTCCGGAAAGAATAATAGCCGGCTTTTGACACCGCGGAGTTGCGCCGCCTGAAAAGCCGCCAAACCTTGACCAATTGGCACTCTATAATCCTTACCGCCCTGAATAATCAATATGGGCGTATTCCATTGATCCACATAATTGACGGGATTAAACTCATGGTAAGCCTTACGGACGGCCGGATTATCCTTGTCCCAGTAAGCACCGCCCAAATCCCAATTCGGAAAAAATACTTCTTCAGTCGTCCCATACATGCTGCGCCAATCAAAAATGCCATCGTGAGCCACAAAACTCTTGAATCGATCCGGATATTTGCCCGCCAAATAATAAACAGAATATCCGCCATAGCTTGCGCCAATACACCCAATCCGGCGATTATCCACATAAGGTTCTTTAGCCAGATCATCGATAGCAGAGAGATAATCTCTCATATTTTGCCCACCATAATCTTTACTTATTTGTTCATTCCAAGCGACGCCATAGCCCGGCATCCCCCGACGGTTGGGCGCAATAATGATGTACCCATTGGCCGCCATGAGTTGAAAATTCCAGCGAAAAGAATAAAATTGACTCAAAGCGCCTTGCGGCCCGCCTTGACAATACAAAATGGTCGGATATTTTTTAGCAGGATCAAAATCCGGCGGATAAATCACCCATGACAAGAGTGGTTTTCCGTCTGTAGCCGTTGTCATTCGTTTTTCAATTTTGCCCATTTTAATTTGGGCGTAAGCCGCATCGTTTGCATGGCTTAAAGGCTTCATTTTTCCGGAAGGAAGAGCCACAGAAAAAATCTCCACTGCATGGTTCATATCCCGTCGGGTCACCACTAATTTTTTTCTATATTGTCCGACAATACTATTCACATCAAATTGTCCATGAGTTATTTGTTTGGGCTTTATCTGTTTTCGGGAAGGAGAAGAAGGTACTGCCAATTCAAATAATTGTACCGTTCCTAATACCGGAGCTACAAAGTAGATTTTCTTGCCATTGTCCGCCCAAATGAAGCTGTTCACGGTGCCATCCCATGCGGCCGTCAAATTGACATCCGTCTTATTGTAACGGACGATGATGTCATTTTTATCGGATTCATAACCCGCTCGTTTCATTTGCAACCAAGCCAATTGCCCCTTGCGGGAAAAAGCCGGTGCGGTATCGTAACCCTTATTAGTTGGAGTCAGATTTTTGGTCTGTTTCGTGGCCAAATCATATTGATAAATATCAGAATTTGTACTCAATGCATAGGCCGTACCGACTTCTTTTTTGGCGACATACAAGATACTTTTGCTGTCCGGCGCCCATAAATAGTCTTCTTCTCCGCCAAAAGGTTTTTGGGGACAATCATAGGGCTCTCCCTTCATAATATCCACCGGCACGACATCTCCACCCCCTTTGGGCATATACATCACGTGGCTGTATGCCCCATCTTCCCAAGTATCCCAGTGGCGATAGCCTAGTTCGTCGATTATCATTACATTCGATTCTTTGAGTTCGGGATAGTAATCCTTGCCGGTTATTTTTTTTAATTTTACTTCTTTGATCAGGATTTCAAATTGATTATCCGGCGAATAAATCCGCTTAGGCAAATCCACATCATCCAAGGATACCTCTTTGACATCTCCCCCGTCCACAGGCACTGCATAGAATTTGTTGGTTTTCTTTTTGGAGGCAAAGCGGTATTGGCTTACGCCAAAAATCACACGTCCGTCTTTAGTAATCCCTTTGGGGTTGACCCGTCCCAATTCTATCAATTGTTTGGGCGTCAGGTAGGCATCCTGCGCCCAAAGACCCGCCCCAAAGGCAAGAAAAATAAAAAGTAACCATGTTTTTTTCATCATGAGTATGATTTAACAGCCCGCCGTACACTAGGCGGCTAAAATGAATAAAAAGTGAACCATTATTGGTGTCTCTGAAACAAAAACTAGATTTTTACAAGTCCAAAATATCCAAAATCCTATTTAAGTCCTTGGTATTAGAAAAAGGTATCGAAATAGCGCCTTTTCCTTTATTATCGACCTTAAGGTTGACTTTGGTTTCCAGTTTGTGCTCTAATTCTTCTTGGACTTTCTTGTATTCCAGGGCAAGGCTTTGGGGGGCGGGTTTTGCATTTTTGACCACCGGATTTTTGAACAACTTTATCAATTGTTCGGTAGCTCGGACGGAAAGGTCTTTTTCTAAAATTTCTTTATAAACCGAAATGCGCACAGCCACATCATCAATGCCCAATAATTCACGGGCATGCCCCATGCTTATTTTTCGATCTTTTAGACCTTGTTTGATTTCAGGGGGCAGTTTTTGAAGGCGCAGGTAATTGGTCACGCTACTACGTTTTTTACCGACTCTTTCGGCCAGACTTTCATGGGTCAGTCCACATTCATCAATTAATCTTTGATAAGTAATGGCCACTTCCAAGGCATTCAAATCGGCCCGTTGGATATTTTCGACTAAGGCCATTTCTAGCATCAATTGGTCATCGGCAGTCCGCAAATAAGCGGGAATCTTAGTCAAACCGACTATTTTGGATGCCCGATAGCGGCGTTCACCCGAAATAATTTGATACTTATTGGGCGCAAGCCGCCGTAAAGTAATCGGCTGAATGATACCGTAAGTCTTGATGGATTGAACCAATTCTTCTAAGTCTTCTGCTATAAAATCCTTTCGGGGCTGATAAGGATTCGCCTCTATTTCCGAAAGGAGAATTTCTTGCACATCGGTGCTTGGAGTCGATGTTTTTTTGGTAGAACGAGCCGTTGAAACCTTATCATCGGCAAGCAAGGCTCTGATGCCTTTCCCCAATTCCTTTTTTACTTTTTTTGCCATTTTTTCTTTTTTCTGATACTATGTCTTGGTTGGACTCCTCCACCTTAGATAGTGTCTTTGTTTTTTAAGATAAACTCCTTGGCGAGATTCAAAAAATTAGTGGCTCCCTTACTTGATGCGTCATACATGATGACGGGTTGTTTTAGGGTTGGGGCTTCTGCCACCTTAGAGTTACGGTGGATAATCGTATCAAATACAAAATCATCCGAATGTGAACGCACTTCATCAACCACGATATTGGCCAAACGCAACCGGGCATCATACATCGATAAAACAATCCCTTCAATCTCCAAATCCGCGTTCAGATTTTCCTGAACCAACGTAATCGTATTCTTCAGTTTTTTTAAGCCTTCAAAAGAGTAAATCTCACATTGAGCCGGTATCAATACCGAGTCTGCCGCCGTCAAGGCATTAATGGTAATCAATCCTAATGAGGGTAAACAATCGATAAAAATATAATCAAATTGGTCTTTTACCTTTGCGACAAATTTTTGCATCACGCGCTCTCGCTCCGGCACGTTGGCCAATTCTATCTCCGCGCCCACCAAGTCTATGGAGGAAGGTATCAAATACAAATTTGGGGTTTCTGTTTCCACAATTGCTTCGATTGGGTCCAAACCATCAACCAAACACTCGTAGGTGCCTGCCAACTCTTCACAATCGACTACACCGATACCGGTAGAGGCGTTGGCTTGTGGGTCCGCGTCAATAATCAGGACTTTCTTTTCCAAAAGTGCGACGGATGCCGCTAGATTAATGGCCGTGGTAGTTTTGCCGACACCACCTTTTTGATTAGCAATTGCTATTACTTTTCCCATTCGTTTGATTTATAAATCATTTTTGTCAATAGACTCGCCAATCTTCATAAATATCAAGTCCTGTCCCCTTTTGGCGAAAGCTTTTTTAGCCTCCTCCTTGTCCACAACAATATATCCAAAAGTATCATAATGACAAGCCAGGACTTTGTTCGCTTCCACCCAGTCTGCAGCTATGGCTGCATCATTATAACCCATCGTAAAATTATCTCCTATCGGCAAAACCGCAAAATCCAAGGGCGCACAAGTCATCGGAATCAACTTCATATCATAGGTCAAAGCCGTATCGCCGGCAAAATAGAAGTTCCCTTCTTCTGACTCTATCACAAATCCGCCGGGATTCCCCCCATTCGTACCATCCGGCAACACACTGGAATGGATGGCCGTCACAAATTTCACTTTTCCGAAAGGAAATTGCCAAGAGCCGCCAAGATTCATCGAATGCCCATCAACTCCTTTCTCCAGATACCAATTCACTATCTCAAAGGTAGCGATAATCTTTGCACCCGTCCTTTTGGCGATGGCTTCCGCATCCAACACATGGTCTTCATGCCCATGAGACAATAGGATATAATCTGCCGGAATAGTCGAAATATCTATTCCACTTGCCAATTCGTTGCCGGTAATAAAAGGGTCAAATAATAGATGCTCTCCGGCGATTTCTACTCCAAAACAAGCATGTCCGTAAAATGTTATTTTCATCACAGTTAATTTTTCCCGAAAGGGTCATTTACACAAAATGAAATACTTTCGCAAATTTAGTCTAAATATCCCAAAAAGGTGGTATGTTTTACCAAATTCTAGTAGCGAACTATTCAACTACTTACCTGTTATGTTGCGAAAAGGCAATCATCGGCCGATTATCTTCATTTTACCGATATGAACCCAACCATCATCCTTTCGGAAATCAGGTATCGCTTTTCGACCAGTTCGGGAAAAGGGGGGCAGCATGTCAACAAAGTAAACACCAAAGTATTGGCCTGCTGGAACTTACCGGCTTCAAAAGGACTTTCTGACGAAGAGAAAGACTTATTGTCCAAAAATTTATCCAAAGAAATCAACGAATTAGGCGAAATATGTATAACTTCGCAGCTAACAAGATCCCAGCTAAAAAATCGACAAGATGCAGATGAAAAACTGCTACTTTTGCTCCAAAAAGGGTTAATAGTTCCCAAAAAACGCAAAAAAACGAAGGTACCCAAAGAAGTCAAAGAAGAAATCAGACGGCAAAAAAAATTGAAAAGTGCCCTCAAAGAATCCCGTAAAAAAATACAACGCACCTTCCTTTCTGACAAAGACTAAAAAAAATGCCCACACCATGAAAAAAGTTTTTTTCTTCCTATTTGTTACCCTTTTCGTTTTGCCGACAGGCTGTGATTCCCCCACCAAGGAAACCAAAATTGATGGATACAAAGAAATTATGGCCATCCATGATTCTGTCATGCCCAAAATGGGAGCCGTCAACCGATTAAAAAGAGAACTTCAAGCCCTGCTACCAAAGGCAGAAGACTCTCTCGAGATTGCCAAAATTAATTATTCAATCGGTGAGCTCGAAGAATCCGAAGAGCTTATGCAAAATTGGATGCATGATTGGGCGGAAAAATCCCGAGGAATAGACAAAAAATCAGACACCTACCAACAATTTTTGAAAGAACAAAAAAAATCCATCATCAATGTCAGTGATCGAATCTACCACGCAATGGAACATGGCCAAAAAACCATGGAGAGTTTTAAATAGTCTCTTGATTTTCTTATTTTTGACTTTTTTGTGGTCTTCCTGCCAACAAGAAGACCATAAACCCTTACCGGTTTTGGGGCAACCGACCTTTGTCAACGGAGACAGCATCCCACATACTATTCCGGACTTTTCGTTTATCGACCAAGACAGCCAAGTCGTTAATAATGAGACCTTTACGGGCAAAGCCTATGTGGTTGATTTCTTCTTTACTTCCTGTCCGACGATTTGTCCGAAGACGACTGCCCAAATGTTTAGGATTTACAAAAAATTTGAAAACAATGACAATTTGCTCCTTTTGGCGCATAGTATTGACACCAAGTTTGACTCGGTACCGGTCTTAAAAAAATATGCTTCAAAATTGGGTGTAAAAAGTAACAAATGGCATTTTGTCACCGGCAAGAAGGATGATATTTATGAGATTGCCGATGATTATTTTAGCATTGCTATTGAAGACCCTAACGCACCGGGTGGATATGACCACAGCGGGCGACTCATCCTAATTGACAAGAATCGGCACGTCCGGTCATTCTGCGACGGCACAGATGCCAATGATGTCAACCGGTTTATGAAGGATATTCAAAAGCTATTGGATGAAGAGTAAGGCTTTGATTTTTGGGTTACTGGCGATTATTTTTTTGGGCGCTTGCGATAACAATCCTTACGGAAAAGGGATGAAAATATACAACAAGCATTGTGCCGTCTGCCACGCCGATGATGGCAATGGGCTACAGGGCCTAATCCCTCCTATACGTCAATCCGATTATCTCCATATCCATCAAAACGACCTAGCTTGCATCATCCGGCATGGGTTAGATTCTGTCATCACCGTTAACGGCGTAGTCTATGACCTACAAAAAATGCCTGCCAACGACATTTTGGACGACATTGCCATCACCAATTTAATCAATTTCATCAATAATGCCTGGGGCAACAAAGAAGAATTTGTCACCGTCGAAAAAATAAAAGCAGATTTGAGCCGCTGCCAATAGAAAAGTCGTTAACTTATGTTTTGGCGCTTGAGGCTATCGGTATAACGGTATTGCTCATTTTTGACTTTGTTCATTTGCCTGCGGCGCCCGCCTGCAATGGGCAGGGTCAATTGAACAAAAAAAGCAGCTTGCTGCGAACAAAAGTTATCCCACAAAATAAAAACACCACCACCACCAAAAGCAGCTTGCTGCGAACCAAAGACCAAAAGCGACCGCAGGGAGCGCACCAAAGACCAAAACGCACCAAAGACCAAAAAAACTACCTCCGCCCTTTACCCTTCTTCCCATCCACAGCTCTCCCCTCCTCCGGCAAAGAATACAAATCCACTCCTCCCACATGATTTTTAACCGCATAATAGAAGCCGGCAAATAAGCTCAACAATAAGATAATGGAGGCGACCCAAGATATTTTCTCTCCCAAGTAGTAAGACTTAGGATGAAACTTCATGACTAATTTTTGATTCGTACCTGCCGGCAAAACGGCAGCTCGCAAGAGATAATCCGCTTTTAAGATGGGAATACGCTGATCACCGAGAGACAAGGACCAACCTTTGGATTCGGGATAGTAAATCTCAGAGAAAACAACCAATTGCGGACTTTTTGCGGAATACTCATACTCCATGATGTCGGGGTTATAATGAGTTAATTTGATGGTAGCCGTAGAATCAAAATCCAATTTAAATCCGTCTAAGCCTTTAGCGTAAGCTTGATCAAAAATGGCTTCGTCTTTAGGATTCAGTCCTCCTATTTCTGCTAATTCCTTATCTGCATTTTCGATCGTGCGGTAAGACTTGACAAACCAAGCATTGCCTAAGGCATTTTCCCGCAAGGGTATGGGTACGGCGGTATTCCCTTGATTTTGAATGATATACTTCGTATTGAGCATCCCCAGCACATTCAAATACTTACCGGGCTGACGCAAATATTTCTCTATCACATCATTATAGCGCATCAACTTAGCGGGATGATAACCCCCAACCATTTTATGAAAATAAGCACCCATCGCATTCGTAAAAGGGTCTCCACGGGTCAAGTCCAACACCCTATAATGCGGGTCTTTATCCTGCTTAATCTGTTTGTCAGCGGCAGATTCTACGACTGCCGTTTTCGCACTTTTGGGTGTCTTAAACTTGGATGGGTGAATAATCCGGGCATCCACTGACCACAAATCTATTGTCACCAACAAAGTTAAAACCAATACACTCACCAAGGCAGAAATCTTGCGACCCAAATACATATACAACGCGCCTATCGCCAAAAGCACAAAAATAATGGATCGTCCCACATCCTTACGCAATAGACTCAAGCGGTCTGCCTGCAAAAGAGCGGAAATCTTGTCTCCGTATCTAGCGTCTTTAGGCCCTGAGTAATCCATCATCCCTGAAGCCAACAACGTCAACACCAAAATACCCAAGGTGATTCCTCCGGCTATTTTTAAACCTTTCTTCCGTTGGGCATCCGTCGTCTCCTTGCGGAAATAGGCTTGTAACCCTAATACCGCCAACATGGCCGCCAAACCTTGAACCAAGGACAGCGCCATCGATAAAGATCTAAATTTATTGAACAATGGGACAATGTTATACCACACTTCATTTAATGGAAAGTGCCGCCCCCAAGCAATACTCAACATCACCAGCATCGAAGCCAATAACCACCACTTCACCGAACTATCCACCATCACCACACCCAAAATCATCAAAAAGAATACTATAATCCCCATATATACCCCCATGCCGACAAAGGGCTGATCACCGGAATAAAAAAGAGAGGCCACCTGCTGATTCACTTGGACATCCGCATTCCGGCCATTCACGCCTTGCTTGGCCAAGTTGGCTTTAATCTGCGGCTTGAGAAACTTATAGGTTTTGGTTCCTTCATAAGACTGCGAACTCCCCCCTCCTTCAAAATCAGGCACCAATAAAGTCATCGTCTCCGCAATACCATAACTCCATCCAAATACATAGTCCTTACCTAATCCATCCACTCCTTTTTTGGCCGCAAGGTCGGACTTGCCCCGAATCGTTTCTTTACTGTACTCATAAGTTGACCACAATTTTGACGCATTAGTCAAGGCACACAGCACCCCAAAAACAGCCATCAATGCCGTTGCTTTCGCAAAATGGGGCAAGGTCTTGTTTTTTATGGCTCGAATAAACTCAACGATACCAAGGATTAAGATGATAATCAACGTATAATAAGTTATTTGGTAGTGATTAGCATATACTTGCATCCCCAGAGAAAGGGCAAAAAGCGATGCACCTAGTAACAAGTTTCGATTATAAGCATACCAAGCGGAGGCAATCACCAGCCCGAAATAACCAATTGCCATCATCTTCGTAGCGTGCCCGGCCTCCAATAATTCCATATGATAGGAGCCGAAAGCAAAGCCAATTCCGCCCAAAATAGCAATCCGCCAATCAACACCCAAAAGAATCATCCCCAAAAACATAAACATCATCGCTACATACAGCTCTATCGAAGGCGATTTCATATCCTTCCAAAACATGGAACCATAATAAAAATGACGAACCAAATTGCCTTTATTCTTTTGGAAAATCATCGTTGTAGGCATTCCCGAAAAAATGGTATTTGTCCATTGTATAAGTTGGCCATCCTTATCATAATATTCTCGGGCTTCCCGATTCATCCCTTGTACTTGGATATTATCCACTTGCTGCAACACCTTCCCGTCAAAGGCTTCCGGCTTAAAAAACACCGCACTAATCACATAAAAAACCACCATGGCGACGATGAAGGGAATTGCTTTCTTTAATATTGGATTCATTATACTGCCAAATTTTAGATGCCGTCATCCACCTGATCCTTACGGAAAACGCAAAAAACAGCTAATTATCCGCTAAATTAAGACGCTTCGATGGATTTATTAGAATATTTTATGTTTTATTTTTGTAGCATAGATAAGCCATGCCTTGTCTCTGCTACAATTTTCCTACCTTTGCTCGATGATACCGCTTAAAATGATGAGAAGATTAAGCTTCATTCTAGCTTTACTACTGACGATTGGCTTTGTGTTGGTTTTAGAACATCCCGAGTGGGTATCTTCCCAACCCATCCCGCGACTAGGACAATTCATGAGTCCTTTTACCGGATTTTGGAAAAACGCCACTCCCCAATCCTACTTTTTCCGCAAGGAAACGATTCAAGACCAACATCTCACCGCACCGGTCAGTGTCCAAACAGACACCTTAGATGTACCCCATATTTTTGCCCAAAACATGGATGATGCAATCTATGTCCAAGGTTATTTGACGGCCAGGGATCGTCTTTGGCAGATGGATTTTTCCGCAAGGGCCACCGAAGGACGCCTCGCAGAACTATTTGGGGAACGCCTGATTCCTTATGACACCCAGCAACGAAGATTAGGCTTGAGTCGCGCCGCACACGATGCCATCGCAGAATGGAAAAAGATCCCCGAAAACTTACATCTCGTAGAGAGATATTGCGATGGAGTCAATGCTTATATTGACCAATTAAAACAAGGAGAACTCCCCATAGAATTTAAGCTAATGGGCTACCATCCCGAGCCATGGACACCTTACCGCGTGGCGCTTCTCTTCAAGGCCATGGCCAAGACACTCAACTATGGACACGATGATATAGAATTGACCAATCTCCGTAGCGTTCTAGGGCAAAAGGCCTTTGATTTACTCTATCCGGAATACAATCCCCTACAAAAACCGGTGGTGCCCGACCAAGGACAATGGGATTCACTAAAAGTCCGCCTTGCGGCAAAATATCCCAACCGGATGGACACCATAAAGATAGACTCCCTTTTAACTTCCGCCAATCCGCTACCCAAACAACATCCGGGTATCGGCTCCAATAACTGGGCCGTTGCCGGGCAAAAAACGAAAAGCGGCAAACCCATCTTATGCAATGACCCACATTTGTCTTTGACCTTTCCGTCTATCTGGTATATGCTCCAAATCCATACCCCGGAAGTCAACAGTATGGGCGTATCTTTGGCCGGCATCCCTGCGATTATTATTGGGTTTAATGAACAAGTCGCCTGGGGAGTCACTAACGTCGGTCAAGACGTAATGGACTGGTACAGAATACATTGGACCAATCAAAACCATACCCGATACTTGTTGGATGGAGAAGAAATACCCGTCAGAATCGTCCGCGACACCATTCTTGTCAAAGGTAAAAAACCGGTTATCCTAGAGACCAAGCTCACCCATTGGGGACCGGTGGTCTATGACCAAGACAATCAGCCTTATCATGGGATGGCCATGAAATGGCTTTCAAATTTGCCGTCCACTACTTTTGAGTTAAATGCCTTCTTTGGCTTAATGAAGGCCAAAAATTACAAGGATTATGTCCAAGCGGCACAACACTTCACCCATCCTGCCCAAAATCTAATCTTTGCTTCCAACTCCGGCGATATTGCCATCCGCGTACAAGGAATTTTTCCGATTAAAAAACCGGAGCAAGGGCGTTTTATTCAAGATGGTAGCCAGTCAAAAAATGATTGGCTTGGGTTTATACCGCAAGATGAAATCCCCCAATTAAAAAATCCTAAACGGGGATTCGTTTTTTCCGCTAACCAAAACTCTACTCCTCCCTCCTATCCCTACTACTACAATGGTGGTTTTAGTGATTATCGCTGCCGTTCCATCTACGACCAACTGACAAAAATGTCCCACATCACGGTTCAGGACATGATGCAACTCCAAAATGACGATTATAGCTATAAAGCAGCAGATGCCTTACCATTGATGCTGGCCGCCTTGGATACTTCTGAGCTCAAACCCGGTGCCTTCCCCCTAATTAATCGCCTTCAAAACTGGAATTACCATTTTCAAAAGGACAGCTTGGAACCGGTGTTATTTACGGTTTGGTTTAACAAACTAAAAGAAAGAACTTGGGATGAGATCACTCAATTACCGGATTCCATTGCCGTATTTTATCCCGAAGATTGGCGAACCATAGCCCTGATGAGTGATACCACCCACAATTATTTCGACATGGCCTTTACAGAGGAGATAGAAGATTTTTCGGCAATTGCGACCTTGTCTTTTGGTGACATGATGGAGACCCTTGCGGAAAAAATAACTCGCCGGAATTACCACTGGAAGGACTATAACAACCCGAGTATCAACCACTTAGCTAGACTAACCCCTTTTTCCCGAAAGGGTATCAATATGAATGGTCAAAAAAATACCATTAATGCCATTCACGGTGGAGTTGGCCCGTCATGGCGGATGATTGTTGAATTGACCAACCCTGTCAAAGCCTATGGGGTTTTTCCCGGTGGCTCTTCCGGCAATCCGGGCTCTATTTACTATGACAATATGGTGGAAAATTGGGCCGCAGGTAAATATTATCAATTATTGTTTTTGAAAAATTTGGACATGACGGCGCAACAAGCCTTCATCAAAACGGAAGTATTTGAATAATGAAGCATTTTTTACAATTTTTGGTTATTTTAGGCTTAGGTTGGTTTACCCAACAATATACTCCGTGGTGGACCCTAGCCATTATAGGCGCACTGGCTGCCTTCACCTTTCACAAACGGCGCTGGACTAGTTTTTTGATTGGGCTGTTAGGTGGAAGTATTTTGTGGTTTATACCGGCCTATCTGGCCGATATTGAAAATAATGGGCTGCTTTTGCAAAAAATAAGTCTATTATTTGGTGGACTTTCGCCAAATATGTTACTTTTACTGACTGCTTTGATTGCTGGTCTAACAACGGGATTGGGAGCTTGGGTCGGTAGTGCCGGACGCTACCTAATTTCAAATAACGGAACTGTTTAGACATTCCTGTTTTGGTCAAAAACAAGTAATAAAGGGGCATTTTAAGGTGAAGACCTGTCCCACCTAAATAGTTACAAAAAACAATAGGGATGATACATAACTTAACGGATACAGATTCTATTTTACACCAATTTTTGGGTGAGCTTAGAGATCATAAGATTCAGACAGATCGGATGCGCTTTCGCAAAAATGTGGAGCGCATAGGTAATATTATGGCTTATGAAGTCAGTAAATTCTTTAATTATTCCGATCGAGCTATTGAAACACCTTTGGGAGCGACGACTTTTAGAGAAGCCGAAAATCGTATTGTCTTAGCGACTATACTTAGAGCAGGACTACCTTTCCACCATGGATTTTTGCAGTTTTTTGACAATGCGGACAATGCGTTTGTGGCTGCACTTCGGCGCCATCATAAGGACGGCTCTTTTTATATCAAGGCCGATTATATCACCACACCCAATTTAGATAACTGCATCTTAATTATCGTGGATCCCATGCTGGCCACAGGGGCATCTATCAAAACTTCTGTCGAATTACTCCTAGAGCACGGTACCCCCAAAGAAATTCATGTCGCAACCATCATCGCCTCTACGGATGGCGTCCAATATATCCGGAGAGAATTTCCCAAAGCGCATATCTGGGCCGGTGCTATTGATGAAGAATTAACCGGTAAATCCTACATTGTGCCCGGTCTAGGTGATGCCGGCGATCTCGCTTATGGCCCCAAAGAAAAGTCTGATGACTAAAAGACAAAGGGCCTAATCGGATGTTGTCACCCCTATTTTAAAGATGAGTCCACTGTAAAGTGTGTATAACATATTGCACCTTTTTTACAATATCGCTCAATTCAAGCTCCATGGGAGTGACATCTTTGTAACCCGCAAAGTAGTGCCGAGATAAAAGCATACCCCAATTGCAAGTCATAGCAAGTTATGTTGGAAAAACCAACGCAGAGTAAGGAAAAATTTGAATTATTTAGTAGCTGATATTGTCAAAAAAATAAACTTCAAATTTTTTCTTAATCAAGGCGGATTTTGGAGGCATAGCAGGTTATGACGAACACTAGCCAGGTCAGGGATATTGTTTTTTGTGCAATCTGTTATACACACCACTGTAAAAAGCCCACCTTGGAAGATTTGTTCGTATTTAGTAGAATATTATTTGGTTTGGGGGCAGGTTTAACGGTTGAACCAAATAGAAAAAACAGCTAACGAAACAAAATTTGGCAAACAAGCGAACTATCGACTTTTTACAGCAGGCTCAAAGATAGAACAGCAACCCGCCTGCTGCGCCGCTGACAGGTTTAACGGGTCTGCATGGATTTCAAATTGAAATGACGGATTTTGCGGATTTACCTACTAAATCTGAAAAAAATACTCCAAACGAAGTGGGAGTCTGTGTAAAATCTAACATAATTTACGTCAGTAAATTATCCGTGAGAAATCCGTTTGACCCGTTTTATCCGTGTTCTACTACGCATTGCTCTTTTTTTATTGAAAGAGATAAGGACAAAACCCGATTGCGCCTTCACCATCAAATTACCTTTAAACTCCGCATATCGAGATGGTGATATTTTGGTGACAAAAGCCTATTGTCAAAGAGTTAAGGGACACGCCCAAAATAAATGTCCATTTTATACGGCTTCTTTTGTGATTATACTGCGTTGCTCATCGCTCTGGTAGCCCTGCTACCATCGCTC